>CAIKWV010000190.1 GCA_903831165.1 uncultured cyanobacterium | reverse complement strand
GTGAGCCGCGGTAGGGGATGGGTGCGTCCCCAGAGGGTGATCGTGTCCTGCTTCCAGGGCACCTCCTGCTCCAGCCGCTCCTGCCAGCTGGGTGCATCAATAAGCCAACGGGGCCAGTGACGCACGCGCAGGCCTGGGCGCTCGATCAGCTGGGGATGCCTTTCGGCATCGTCCGTGGGTGAATCGCCCGAGAACTCACCGAGCAGGTTCATTTGGGTCATGGGCAGTCCTGAGGATGCTGGCGCCATCCTGGCTCCGCCTTATGCCTTGTTTTGCCACGTCATGCGAACCACGGGGGCAGTTCCGCACGGGCGTGAATTGAGAAAAAGAGGGGCATTGGCAGATCGTTCGTTCTTCGCGCGAGAGCGTTCAGCTCCCGAGAGCCAGGACGCCAATCTCGTAGCCCCCAGGGGCCAGGCATCCTCGCTTCTGCCAGCGCCATGGGGTTGCGTTCATCCATCAACCCACATGCGAAGCCTCTATCTGTTGCGTACCCACGGCCGAGCTGGCCTCGATGGCGAGCAGGTGGTGGTGAGCTGCGGGGAGGAGGAACTCGAACGGGTGCCCCTGCCCCAACTGGATCAGATCCTGGTGCATGGCAATCTGCAGCTCACCACGCCGTTGATCCGGGCCTGCCTGGAGCGCCAGGTGAGCATCGCTTACTTCAGCCAGGCGGGCTGGTGCCAGGGGCGGCTGCATCCGATTGAAACCGGCTACCGCCATCGCTGCCGCCATCAGCAGCTACTGACCCCCCAGGAGCGCCAGGTGGCCGCCGTGAGCCTGATTCGCTCCAAGATCGCCAATTGCCGCGTGTTGCTGCTGAGACTGACGCGCCGCCAGCGCCGAGACGAGATCAGCAGCGCCCTCGAACGGCTGGGCTGGCTGCTGGGCAAGGTGACGCAAGCCACCACACCGGAACGGCTGCGGGGGCTGGAGGGGAATGCGGCTCTGGAATATCAGCGGGCCCTGGGGGTATTGCTGGCGGAAAACGGATTTCTGGTGGTAGGACGCCACTACCGACCGCCCACCAGTCCATTTGATGCCCTAAGCAGCTACGGCTATGGCGTGCTGGCCAATGCCTTGCAAACCCGAATCGAACTGCAGGGCCTGGATCCCTACGAAGGAGTGCTGCATGTGGGCTCAGCTCGCCATGCAGCCCTCGTGTCTGATCTGATCGAACCCTTCCGCACCCTGCTGGTGGATCCGTTCAATGTCTGGTTGATCCGCACCGGCCGGCAGCGCAGTGACCGGGGGTTTGAGGCCAGAGATGGCGGCATCTTTCTGGAGGCAGCAGCCAGGCGAGCCTGGATGAACGGCTGGGCCGAACACATGGCAGAGCAAGTGCAACTGGAACCCGATCGCCGCGGGCCGCGATGGGAATTGCTTGATCAGCTGGTGCGCGTCTATGTGCGTTTTGTGTACGACCCAGCCGGCGGCCTGAAGGTGCCGCACCGGCGATGAACAGCAACACAAAACAGCGCTGGGTCGTGGCCTACGACAGCCCCTGCGACAAGCGACGCCGCAAGCTCGCCACCCTGTTGGAGGGCTATGGCGTACGGGTGCAGTTCAGTGTTTTCGAATGCCAGCTGCGACCAGAAACAGTGGACCAGCTGCGCCGCCGGCTCGAGCGACTGATCAAACCCGACCAGGACCGGGTGCGGCTCTGGCCCCTGAGTACCCGTAGCTGCGCGCGGATCGTGAACCTGGGCATCAACGTACCCGCACCTGGCTTTGCGGACATCGTGATTTGAGCGCGCACCCCCTTCCGCGGCCGAAACCCCAGTGTTTGCGTGGAGCTGCGCGCTGCCTTGCAGCGCAGGCGATCCGAGCGTTTTCCACAGGCTTGCGACCATGCCGCCCAGGCCTTAGAAAGGGGGTGCGCGCTTTCGGCCTCCAGGCCCCTTGCGCCGCAAGGCCTCTCGAGGCCGCAGTCACCACTCGCTGGTGACACCTATTGATTGGAAACGGGTGGCCATCGGTCGCGGTGCTGATTGCTCTGCCATGTCACCACTCGCTGGTGACACCTATTGATTGGAAACTTGCAGTGTCGACCTTTTTGTACTGCGTCCCATGCGGTCACCACTCGCTGGTGACACCTATTGATTGGAAACCTTGGCTGATGCCACGTTAGTAAACTCACGGTATGAACCGGTCACCACTCGCTGGTGACACCTATTGATTGGAAACTGTTATAGTTTGCCGGTCGGTTAAGTTGCAGTCTAGTCACCACTCGCTGGTGACACCTATTGATTGGAAACCTGAGAAGAACGGAATAGGGGCACCTTCATAATGCACGGTCACCACTCGCTGGTGACACCTATTGATTTGAAACACCGGGAACACAACAGGAGCCGGGATGGCTGCAGGCGTCACCACTCGCTGGTGACACCTATTGATTGGAAACTGGGTCTAATGTTGCCTTGCTCCATTTACAACAGATAATGTCACCACTCGCTGGTGACACCTATTGATTGG
>CAIKWV010000189.1 GCA_903831165.1 uncultured cyanobacterium | reverse complement strand
TCGGCCAGCTCCAGCAGCCGTCCTGCAGCCGATCGGGCCCGCTCGGTCCCGGTGCCCTGCTCCGCCGGGTTCTCTCCGGCCTCCAGCCCCTGCTGCAACAGCCGCTTCAGCTCCACCACCCGTTGCCGTTGCTCGACGATCCCCGCCTCATCGCCCTGGTCGGCACCGGCGATTGCCGCCACCAGCGCCTGGGGCAACGGTGCCTCAGCCCCTTCGTCTCCCGGCTGTCCCAAGCGCACCAACAGCTCCAGAGCCATCTGCCGCTGCTGATCCAGTCCCACCCGCATGCCGAAACCGAACTCGGCGTTGTCCTCGAACAGCGAATTGCTCCAGGCCGGGCCGCGCCCCTCGGCATTGCGGCTCCAGGGCGTGGTGGGCAGATTGCCGCCATAGATCGACGAGCACCCTGTCGCGTTGGCCACCAGCAGGCGATCACCGAACAACTGGCTGATGAGCTTCAGGTAGGGGGTTTCGCCGCAACCGCCGCAGGCGCCTGAGAACTCGAACAGGGGCTGCTGCAGTTGCTGCTGGCCGATCTTGTGCAGGTTGAGTGAGGCGCGGGTCACCTCCGGCAAGGCCTCGAAGAAGCCCCAGTCCCGCCGGGAGCGCTCGCGCAGGGGCCGCTGCGGCACCATGTTGATCGCCTTGCGCTTCGGTTCGCTTCGATCCCGCGCCGGACAGACCTCAACGCAGAGGCTGCAGCCGGTGCAATCCGCCGCCGACACCTGCAGGGTGAAGGCCTGGCCGGCGAAATCGCCGTCGCGGGCTGGCGCCTGGCGGAAGCCTTCGGGGGCCGCCGCCAGGGCCTCGGGCGGCACCACCTTGGCGCGGATCACGGCGTGGGGACAGACCATCACGCACTTGCCGCACTGCACGCAGAGATCGCTCTCCCACAGCGGCACGCTCTCGGCGATGTTGCGCTTCTCCCAGCGGGCGGTGCCGGTGGGCCAGGTGCCGTCGCAGGGCATGGCACTGACGGGCAACTCATCGCCACGGCCCTGCAGCAGCGGACCGATCACCTCGCGCACGAAGGTCGGGGCGCCGGCCAGGGGATCGGCGCTCAGGACCTGGGGATCAGGCACCGGCTCCGCCAGCTGGCGCCAGTCCAGCGGCTGCAGATGCTCGAGGGTGGCGTCCACGGCCCGCAGGTTCATCGCCACCACCGCCTCCCCCTTGGCGCTGTAGGTGTGCTCGATCGAGGCGCGGATCCGCTCGATCGCCTCCTGGCGCGGCAGCACACCGCTGACGGCGAAGAAGCACACCTGCATCACGGTGTTGATGTGGGGGCCCATGCCGGCTTCGCGCGCCACCCGGTAGGCGTTGATCACCCAGACGTCGAGCTGTTTGTGGCGGATCGCGGCCCGCAGCGGCGCCGGTAGTCGCCGCCAGCTCTCGGGGCCATCAAAAGGGCTGTTCAGCAGCAGGCAGCCGCCATCGACCAGGCCGGCCGTCAGATCGAGCCGATCGACGAAGTCCCACTGATGGCAGGCCACCAGGGTGGGGCGCTGCACCAGATAGGTGGAGCGGATCGGCCGCGAGCCGAAGCGGAGATGGGAGACCGTCATCGACCCGGACTTCTTGGAGTCGTAGACGAAGTAGGCCTGCACGAACAGATCCGTGCCTTCGCCGATGATCTTGATCGTGCTCTTGTTGCCGCCGACGGTGCCATCGGAACCCAGGCCGTAGACGATCGCCCGCACCTGGCCCTGATCGCCGGCACCGATCCCTTCGGTGAGAAAGCTGGGATCCAGCGGCAGGGAGCGATGGCTGACGTCGTCGTTGATGCCGACACTGAAGTGGTTCAGGGGCGGGCCGCCACGATGGCCAGAGCCCTCCGGATCCAGACAGCCGAGCAGGTG
>CAIKWV010000188.1 GCA_903831165.1 uncultured cyanobacterium | reverse complement strand
TCTCCACCGGGTAATCGAGCACGAAGGTGGGCTGGATCAGCGAGGTCTCGACCCGTTGCTCGAAAGCCTCCACCAGCAGCCGGCCGACGCTGTCAGCCACCTCGGGCACCGCCAGATCGACCGCCGCCATCGCCGCGGCCGCCTCCGAGCGCGTGGTGTAGGCGTTGAAGTCGAGACCGGTGGCCCGCTGCACCAGCTCATGCATGGTGGCCCGGGTCCAGGGAGGCGTCAGGTCAATGCTGGTGCCCTGGTACTCGATCACCGTGCCGCCGCACACCGCCTGGCAACAGCTGGCGATCAGGGCCTCGGTGAGGGCCATCATGTCGTGATAGTCGGCGTAGGCCTGGTAGATCTCCACCGAGGTGAACTCGGGGTTGTGGCGGGTGCTGATGCCTTCGTTGCGGAAAATGCGCCCCAGCTCGTAGACCCGCTCAAAGCCACCCACCACCAGCCGCTTGAGGTGGAGTTCGGTGGCGATGCGCAGGGTGAGCGGCAGGTCGAGGGCGTTGTGATGGGTGGCAAACGGACGGGCATCGGCGCCGCCGGCCTCGCTCTGCAGCACCGGCGTCTCGATCTCGAGAAACTCCCGGTCATCCAGCCAGCGGCGCATGGTGCTGACCAGCAGGGCGCGGCGGCGGAAGGTTTCGCGGGTATGAGGCGAGACGATCAGATCGAGATAGCGCTGGCGGTAGCGCTTCTCCACATCGGCCAGGCCATGCCATTTATCGGGCAGGGGCTGCAGCGACTTGCTCAGCATCCGCCAGTCGCTCACCTTGACCGAGAGCTCACCCCGGTCGGTGCGCTTGAGGGTGCCATGCACGCCGATCCAGTCGCCGGCATCGGTGAGCGTGGTGATCTGGCTGAACACCTCCGGGTTGTGCGGATGGGCCGCCTCCAGGCTGGCCTTGTCGATGTACAGCTGGATCGGGCCGCTTTCATCGGCCAGGGTGAAGAAGGCCAGCTTGCCCATCACCCGCCGGGTCATCAGCCGGCCGGCCACCGCCACGGATTCGGCGCGCTCCTCGCCCTTGGCCAGATCGGCGTGGGCCTGCTGCAGCTGGGCCGTGCGATGGCTGGGGACGAAGCTCAGGGCATAGGGGGACTGGCCGAGGGCCTCCAGGGCCCGGGCCTTCTCCAGACGGGTCTCGCGCAGATCCGACAAGGCGCTCGCTGAACCAGAGGGTCTGGACCATCCTGCAGGAACGCTGGCCTGGGGCTGGTGGATTCAGGGCTGGGGGCAAGGCAGCCTGGCGCCCCAGCGCTCAGGCGCTGTAGCGGGTTGCTGAATCCGGGCTCCAAAACGCCCGTTGGATCACCTCCATGCCCGAGAGGCCCTGGGTCGACGGACTCCTGAAACCTGTACCCGGCCACGCCTGAGCGTCCCATCGCCAGCCGGCAAGCCCGTGGTCCTGGGGATCCTCCACGGCCGGCAAAGACCGGGAAGGCCTTCTGAGGCCATCGTTCTCAGGCGCCTCCGGGAGCCCAGCTCCCCGAACTCAGCCGGCTGCGGCCAGGGCGGCGTCGCCCAGGCGCTGGGAGGCGTAGCCCGTGCCGCGCACGGTGAGGATCAGCTCCGGATTGCGGGGATCGGGTTCGAGCTTGCCCCGCAGCCGCGCCACATACACGTCCACGACCCGCAGATCGGCGGCGCGGCGGGGGGGATAGCCCCAGAGCTGTTCCAGAATCTCGGCCCGGGGCACGACGCGGCCCGGCTCGCGGAACAGCAGCTCCAGCAGGCTGAACTCGGTGTAGGTGAGGGCGATGCGCTGGCCGTCGCGACTCACCTGGCGGCGATTGGTGTCCACCACCAGATCGCCGACCCGCATCACGCCCGTGCCGGAGGCCTGCTCCCGGGGCTCGGCCGAGGCCGAACCGCGACCCACCCGCCGCAGAATCGTGGCAATGCGGGCTTCGAGCTCCTTGGGGCTGAAAGGCTTGGACAGATAGTCATCGGCGCCCAGATCCAGGCCAGCCACCCGCTCGGCGATGGCATCGAGAGCCGACAGGAAGATGATCGGCACGCAGGATTCTGCCCGCAGGCGGCGGCAGACCGCGAAGCCATCCAGCTTCGGCATCATCACGTCGAGCACCACCAGATCGGGCTGCTCCTGATGGAACAGGGCCAGGGCCTCCTCGCCGTCCTCGGCACAGAGCACCCGGTAACCGGCCATCTGCAGGCGCATCACCAGCACCCGCCGCACGGCCGGTTCGTCGTCCACCACCAGCAGGGTGGCCCGGGGATCGGCAGCGGTGGAGGTGGGACTGGAGCCGCTGGCGAGCCCCTGGAACGGACTCAGGTCCGAAGGCTCGGACGGCTTGGACAGTTCCTCCAGGGGCATCGAGGCAAATCCGACGTACACAACCCCGGATCCAGCCGGGTGAAGAATCGCAACCATACCGCCTGGCCCCGCGGGGAGTCAGCCCCCGGATCGGCTCCGGCACGGTCGATCTGGGCAGATTTAAGCATTTCTGCGGAAACCATCGGATCGACGGGTTGCTGGTACGGGACTCAGGGCCAGCGAGCTTCGGCGTAGCGATTCCATTGCTGCGCGGCCTCCGCCAGCGCCCGATCGCTGGCGATCTCACCGAGCATCGCCCTCTGAAGCTGGGTGTAGAGAATCGCCTGCAGCCGCTTCACCCCCGGCGTCGCCGGCACCAGCACCCGGGCGTCGGTCAGAGCGCTGGCGGACAGCCGCCGGGCTTCCTGCACCAGGGCTTCCCCCGCAGCGGCGCCGGAACTCTGGCCCAGCCCCCGCTCCAGCTGGGCCAGGGCCTGACGGGAGGAGGGCAGCACCCGGGCCTCCTCGGCGAAGGCCAGCTGCTGGCGGGCATTGGTCAGGAACAGGGCGAAATCCACCGCCGCCGCAGCCTTGGCGCTCTGGCGGGGCCCCACCAGATTCATCACGGCCACGTTGCTCTCGGAGCCGATCCCGGTCAGGGGCGGCCAGGCGCGCGTCTGGGCGGCAATGCCGGGGGCATTGGTCTGAAGATTGCGCAGGAAATCGGGGCCGGTGGCCACCTGGGCCAGATCGCCGGCCTGGTACAGCTCGATGGCGCGGCGGTAGCCCTGGCTCACCACTTCCCGGGGCAGCAGGCCGCGGCGGTAGAGATCACTCCAGAAGGCAAAGGCGCGGCGACCGGCCGGGGAGTCGAACGCCGCCCGCTGACGGCCATCGAGCAGCTGCACCCCCATCTGCACCATCG
>CAIKWV010000187.1 GCA_903831165.1 uncultured cyanobacterium | reverse complement strand
TCGCTGGTGCAGGTGATCGAAGGGGTGCCGGTGCTGCTGCGCCGAGCCCGCGGCTATGTGCCCGAACCTCTGTCCTTGCCGGCGTTGGCTTCTGTCCTGGAGGCGCCTGCTTCGGCCCTGCAGGCGGCGGGGCTGAAGCAAACGCTGGCCGATGAGACCCTGCTGGCCCTTTCGGGCGATCTCAAATGCGCGCCGGGCCTGGCGGTAGGCCATCGCTTCTGGTTGGCGCCCCACCTGGGCGATCTCGCCGACCGGCGCTGCCAGGAGCGACTGGTTCAGGGGCTGGCGGAGCTCACCGCTGCGCCGCCCACCGCGCTGGGCCCTGCGGCGTCCCCTGCGCTGGACCTTGCCCCACCTGCTGACCTGGGCCCCGCCCTGCCGCTGGCTGTTGTGAATGCCGCGCCCGGCCCCAACGACACAGCTGCCGGGCCTGGTCCGCCGCCATCACCCCCGCCGCTCACCCTGATCGCCGATGCCCATCCGGGCTACGTCAGCCACCAGCTGGCCCGGGCCAGTGGCCTGCCGCTGCGCACGGTGCAGCACCATCTGGCCCACGGTCTGGCGGTGATGGCCGAGCACGGTCTGGAGCCACCCGTGCTGGTGGCGGCCTTCGATGGTCTTGGTTATGGCGAATCGTTGACGGCCGTTGCCGGCTTCGATGCGAACCAGCGTCTTGAAGCAGGATCCGCCGCTGCCCATGCCCTTTGGGGGGGCGAGTTTTTGCTGATCAGCCCGGGGAGCTTGGATGAACCTGGGTGTGCCCAGGCCACGGGTGCCGGGATTCCCTGGCAAGCCCGGCACCTGGCGGGCTTGCGACCATTTCCGCTGCCCGGCGGTGAACGGGCGATGCGGGAGCCGCGTCGGGCGGCGCTGGGGCTGCTGCTGGCGGCCGATCTTCTGGACCATCCCGGCGCCTGGCGGGTGCGGCAGGCCTTCGCGCCGGCGGATCTGGCCCTGCTTTGCCAGGCGGTGGCCGCCGGCTGTCAGGCGCCGCTGTGCTCCAGCGCCGGCCGATTGTTCGACGGGGCGGCCTCGCTGCTGGGGTTGGTGCAGGTGCTGACGTACGAGGGCGAGGGAGGCTTGCGCCTGCAGGGTGCGGCGGCCCGGGCCTTGTCCGGCCGGGAAACGGCGGGTGGGGCACCAGCGGGATTGAAGGGCGACGAATGGCTGCCGTTGCTGCCGTCGTTGGGCAGCGGCGGCCAGCTGGACTGGGAGCCACTGTTGCGGCAGCTGCTGGATGGCGTGGCTGCGGGCACCCCTGCCGAAGCGTCGGCGGCCGCTTTTCACCGGGATCTGGCCGAGGGTCTGGCCAGTGCCCTGGCGGCCTGGGCCGAGCAGCTGGGTCTGGCTGCCGCGCCGTGCCGGGTGGCCCTGGCCGGCGGCTGCTTCCAGAATCGCCTGCTGTTGGAGGCCACCAGCGCCGGCCTGCGGCGCCGGGGCCTGGAGCCCTGGTGGTCGCAGCAGCTGCCCGGCAACGACGGCGGTCTGGCCCTGGGCCAGGTGTGGGCTGGGCGTCGAGGGCTGGCTAGAACCGCCTTGTAGATCCCGATGCACCCCAGGTCCGTTCCATGTGCCTGGCCATCTCGGGGGAGATCCTCGCCATCCACGATCGCCCGCCCCTGTCCGGCCCTGAAGCCGCCGATGCAGGCGCCCCTGCTGGCGGCGGCGCCATCCCCGGGTCGCCCAGTGGTGCCATGGAGGGGGATGCCTTGTGGCGCGTCGCTGAGGTGGATTTCGGCGGTGTGCGCCAGTCGGTGAGCCTGGCCTGCCTGCCCCAGGCCCGCGTCGGCGATCGGGTGCTGGTGCATGTCGGATTTGCCCTGGCCCTGGTGGACGAGGACGGGGAGCCCTGGCCGCCCTGATCGCCATCGCGTTGCTGGGGCCCCTCACAGCCTGGTGGACCCAAGTGAGGCCGTCCTCGCCCTGGAGCCGAAGGATCCGGCCCAGGGCCGTGGCGGACGATCGGCGCCACGACGCGTTCGTCCGATCTCTGGGGGCGGGAGCGTTTTCGGAGCCATGCCTGCGGGGCCAGGCCCGGGGTTGAAGGGGAATCGCCCAGGCCGACCCTGGGTCCTGTCGGCGAAGGCTTCTCCATGACTCGGCCGGTAACGACAGCCGGTCCCGGGTCGCCAACCTGCCTATAAAACAAATGACCATGCCGCTGAGCGGGGTTTGTGCCCATGACCGGCGCCACTCTGGTGACCATCGACGGCAACGAGGCCGTCGCCCGGGTGGCCTACCGCCTCAATGAGGTGATCGCCATCTATCCCATCACCCCCGCCTCGCCGATGGGGGAATGGGCCGATGCCTGGAGCGCCGAGGGTCGCCCCAACCTCTGGGGCACGGTGCCGGCGGTGGTGCAACTGCAGAGTGAGGGCGGGGCCGCCGGGGCGGTGCACGGGGCGCTGCAGGTGGGCTCGTTGACCACCACGTTCACCGCCAGCCAGGGGCTGCTGCTGATGCTGCCCAACCTCTACAAGTGGGCGAGGGAGCTGACGCCGGTGGTGCTGCATGTGGCCTCCCGGGCCCTGGCGGCCCAGGGCCTGTCGATCTTCGGCGACCACGGCGATGTGATGGCGGTGCGGGGCAGCGGTTGCGCCGTGGTCTGTTCGGCTTCGGTGCAGGAGGCCGGCGACTTCGCCGCCATCGCCACCCGGGCCAGCTTCAACGGCCGCCTGCCGACCGTGCACATGTTCGACGGCTTCCGCACCTCCCACGAGATCCAGAAGGTGGCGGCGATCCCGGATGCGGTGCTGCAGCAGCTACTGCCGCTCGACAAGATCCGCGAGCATCGCCAGCGGGCCCTGACCCCGGAGCGGCCCGTGCTGCGCGGTACGGCCCAGAATCCCGACACCTACTTCCAGGGGCGGGAGTCGGTCAATCCCTTCATCGAGGCCTTCCCGGGCCATCTGCAGGAGGCGATGGCGCGCTTCGCCGAGCTCACCGGCCGCGTCTATCAGCCCTATGAGTACGTGGGACCCGCCGACGCCGAGCGGCTGCTGGTGCTGATGGGCTCGGGCTGCGAGACCGCCGAGGAGACGCTGGAGCACCTTCGGGACGCCGGTGAACGGGTGGGATTGCTGAAGGTGCGCCTGTTCCGGCCATTCGCGGCGGCCCTGTTCACGGCGGCCTTGCCGGCGACGGTGCGGGCCATCGCCGTGCTCGATCGCTGCAAGGAGCCGGGCGCGGTGGGGGAACCGCTGTATCTGGAGGTGGTGGCGGCCCTGGTGGAGAGCTGGCCCAAGCGGCATGCCGAGCGCCCCCTGCCCCGGGTGCTGGGGGGGCGCTACGGGTTGGCCTCCAAGGAGTTCACGCCGGCGATGGTGAAGGCTGTCTGGGATCACCTGGCCGGCTGCCTGGAACAGGCCGCTGGCCTCGATCCGCCCGGGGCCAGGCCCCTGAACCATTTCAGCGTCGGCATCGACGATGACGTCACCCATCGCTCCCTGGCGG
>CAIKWV010000186.1 GCA_903831165.1 uncultured cyanobacterium | reverse complement strand
TGATCAGCTTCAGACGGAAACGGGGCGGCAGCTTGAGGCCATTGAGCACCGCAGCCACGATTCGGGTCCTTTGATCCACCATCAACCTCCGACGGAGTGCGTGTTCGTAGCGCTGAGCCTATTCAGCGATGGTCCGGGGGGCTGGATGGTCGGGCAGCCAGGGCCGATCAGCCGAGATCTTCCGGGCGCACGGACTGTTCGTTGTCGCCGCTGAAGCGAACCGTCAGCAGGTCTTCGCGGGTGAGCTGGCCCTCGGCATCCAGCAATTCGGGGTGGATGGTCAGCCTGCCGGTGCGATCGGTGGGAGCTGCGCTGGCTCGGTTCCTGGTGGCATTCTCACCCACGTCAGACGCGGAACCGCGGTCACCGGGTCGTGGCACAGCCTGGAAGCCCTGGGCCATCACCCGGAAGGCCTGCCAGAGGAGCACCAGAAAGCAGGCTCCGTAGAGCAGGGGAATCAGCTGGGAGACGAAGGTGGGCATGACGGGGAACGACCCTGGCAGGCGGAAGGTCCGAGCTGAACGTGCCGGGTCCCTGCCATCATCGCTCCTGTGGTGAGGAGCTGGAAGCCAGCATCCAGGCCCAGAGCGTGGTGCAGGCGGCCCCGAAGGCGAGAAAAGCCAGGAGCAGACGGCTCGTGTCCATGGACTGAAAGGAAACTTTACAAATCATAGGCCGAAAAGGGCGGGGCCGGTTTGCCTCCCCTTCCGCCGGCGGCTCCGTGCTGCCTACGGTTCTCTCCTGCGTTGCTCTTCGTTGCGAATGTCCCCCATCCGCGCTCTCTCCCGCGGTGTCGTCGCTTTGGCGGCGGCGGCCCTGGTGGTCTCGCCCCCCGCTCTGTTGCCCGCGGTCCGGGCCCAGGCCCTCGCCAGTCCCGCCGCCGCGGCCCTGGGCCGCCAGTCGTTCGTGGCCGCGGCGGTGCGCCGGACCGGGCCGGCGGTGGTCACCATCGACACCGAGCGCACGGTGGCGACCCAGGCGGGTCCGAGCGGGGGCACCAGGGGACTGCTGAATGATCCCTTCTTCCGCCAGTTCTTCGGCTTGCCCCAGATGTCCACGCCGCCGCCCCAGCGCACCGAGCGCGGCCAGGGCAGCGGCTTTGTCTTTCAGGCCGATGGGCTCGTGCTCACCAATGCCCACGTGGTCGAGCGCAGTCAACGGGTGACCGTCGGCTTTCAGAACGGCCAGCGCTTGGAGGGCAAGGTGGTGGGCATCGATCCGATCACCGATCTGGCGGTGGTGCGCCTGGTGGGAGGCGGCTCCTGGCCGGTTGCCCCCCTGGGCAACTCCGACAGCCTGCAGGTCGGTGACTGGGCCATTGCTGTCGGCAACCCGTTCGGTCTCGATCACACGGTCACCCTGGGCATCGTCAGCAGCCTCAATCGCAATGCGGCCAAACTGGGCATCACCGACAAACGCCTGGATCTGATTCAGACCGATGCGGCGATCAACCCCGGCAACTCCGGCGGACCGCTGCTCAATGCCGACGGCGAAGTGGTGGGCATCAACACCCTGGTGCGCTCGGGTCCCGGAGCCGGCCTGGGGTTCGCCATCCCGATCAACCGGGCCCGCTCGATCGCCCAGCAACTGGTGGCCAGCGGCAAGGTGAGCCACCCGATGATCGGCGTGGGTCTGGACATGGTGCGATCTGCCCAGGGCACTGTGGCCGAAGGTGCCCTGATCGCCAGTGTTCAGAGTGGTGGTCCCGCCGAGCGCGGTGGGCTGCGCCAGGGCGATGTGATCGTGGCGGTGGCGGGCCGGCCCGTGCGCTCGCCGGCCGATGTGATCACGGCGGTGGAGGCTGCCGGCGTCGGCAGGCCCCTGCTGATCGGGGTCAACAGGGGCGGGGTGAGCCAGCAACTGCAGGTGGTGCCCCAGGATCTGGTGCTGCCCCGCTGAGCGTTGGCCCCAGGCTCGCCAACGCTCCGGTTGCCCTCGGCCGGGCCCGGAGCTGATGGCGATGGACGGATTCAGAGCACGTCGTGGCCCTGGATCCCCTGGTTGGGCAGCAGGGCGTCGAGGGCGGCAGGATCGAGGGCCAGTTCGCCGTTGAAGCGCGGTGGCCCCCCGAGCTGTTGGCGCATGATCCACTGGGTGGCGGCCTTCTGGCTGTGCCAGGCCTGAAGCAACTGCTTGGCCAGTCCGCGCAGGGCTTGGGCGTCACCCGTGGCATCGATGGCCCGGGTCATGCGCTCGAGTTCGAATTTTTGGCCAAGGCTGAGAGCGAGGGGCTCGGACATGGCGGCACTGCGATGGGTCGTGGTCGTTGAACCGCGCCAAAGCTACGAAGTGTTTCAAGCGGCCACGTATCCAAAGCGACAGGCGTAAGAGCCGCGTCAGCAAATCAAGGCGTGGTCGACCCCTTGATCCCGCCCAATGTCAGCTGACGCTCACAACACCGGCCCTGCCGGTCGGATCGGTCGCTGCGCCGACGCCGCAGGGGGGGGCGCAGCGCTCGGCCTGTCGGGTCGCCTCCCCAGGTCCTTGGCCTCGCTTGCCTGCTCGCCGCGGCCCAGGTGATCCGAGGTTGGCCTCCAGAGCCAGGGGCCACGCTCGGGTCAACCTGAGGGGTTGGACAGGGTTGTCCAAGGCTTTTGTCGCCAGCCTGCTATGCCTTGCCGGCCTTGGCCTTGCGCGACTGGGCCTTGCGGGCCTCGTCCTTGGCCTGCTGCTTGAGCCGGTTGGCCTCCCGTTTGCGCTCCTGCTCCAGGCGCGCCTGGTCCTGGTTGGCCAGCTCCGCTTCCTCGCGCTTCTTCTCGCGGTAGTAGGCGTAGTCGCCTCGGTAGAGCACCAGCTCGCCGTCGCGCAGTTCGACGATCTTGTTGGCCACCCGACCGATGAAGTAGCGGTCGTGGGACACGATCAGGGCGGCCCCTTCGTACTCCATCAGGGCGTCCTCCAGCATCTGCTTGGCGGGGATGTCGAGGTGGTTGGTGGGCTCGTCGAGCACCAGCAGATTGCAGGGACTGAGCAGCATCAGAGCCAGGGCCAACCGGGCCTTCTCGCCCCCCGAGAGCTGGCCCACCTCCTTGAAGACGGCGTCGTTGCTGAAGCAGAAGCTGCCCAGTAGCGAGCGCACCTGGGTCTGGGTCCAGTCCGGCACCGCCTCGAACAGGGTGTCGATCACGGTCTTGGTCAGATCGAGGGCCTCGGCCTGGTTCTGCTCGAAGTAGCCGGCGATGACGTTGTGCTCCCCAAGGCTGGCCGTGCCCTCGTCGGGTAGCTCCATGCCCATCACCAGCCGCAGCAGGGTCGATTTGCCGGCGCCATTGGGACCGACGAAGGCGATGCGATCGCCCCGTTCCACCTCCAGCTGGCAGCCCAGAAAG
>CAIKWV010000185.1 GCA_903831165.1 uncultured cyanobacterium | reverse complement strand
GACCACCGCCGACCGGCACGCCTTTTTCAAGGTGATGGCCGCCAGCCTGGCCGAACAGCATGGCTGTGCGGTCAGCTTTGATCCCAAGCCGATCGCCGGGCTCACCGGCAACGGCGCCCATCTGCATGTGTCGCTGTGGGATGGGGCCGGCCGCAACCTGTTCCACGATCCAGCCGGTGAGAAGGGCCTGTCGCCCCTGGCCTACCGCTTCCTGGCGGGGCTGCTGGCCCATGCCCCGGCGCTCTGTGCCCTCACCAATCCGGTGCCGGCCAGCTACCGGCGTCTGGCCCGGGCCGACACCAGCTCAGGCTCCACCTGGTCGCCGGCCTGGATCAGCTATGGCGGCAACAACCGCACCCACCTGGTGCGTATCCCCGACGACCAGCGGCTGGAACTGCGCCTCGCCGACGGCGCCGCCAATCCCTATCTGCTGCAGGCGGCCGTGCTGGCGGCGGGTCTCGATGGCATCGAGCGGGGCCTGGATCCCGGCCCGCGCAGCGACACCAACACCTACACCGATCCGCCGGACCCGCAGACGGCCCGGCCCCTGCCCGGCAGCCTCGAGGAGGCGCTGGAGGCCTTCCGGCAGGATCTGGTGCTGAGGCAGGCCCTGGGCGAATCCTTTGCCCAGGCCTACGAGGCCCTGGCGCCGCGGCGGTTGGCCTGATCCATGGCTGCCAGGCAGCTGCGGGCCACCATCCCCTCCTCATCGGCGGCGACCACCAGCAGCTCAAACGGTGGCAGCCAGGCCAGGGCCACCTCCAGCTCGGCGCGCAGCGCCTCGTCGTGTTCGCCGATGCCACCGGTCAGGGCGATCACATCCACCCCCTGCAGGCTGGCGGCCATGGCGCCGATTCCCTGCAGCAGGCGATGGCGAAACACCGCGATTGCCAGAGCCGCCTTGCGATCGCCAGGGGTGCCAGCGGCCCCTGTCGCCAGTTGCCGCAGCTCGCGCATGTCGGCCGTCCGTTCCGACAGACCGAGCAGGCCCCCCTCATGGTTGAGAGCCTGATCGAGCTCGGCCGGGGTCAGTCCCTGGCGCAGCTGGTGCAGCAGCAGTCCCGGATCGATCGAACCGCAGCGGCTGGCCATCACCAGACCCTCCATCGGGGTGTAGCCCATGGTGGTGGCGATGCTGCGGCCCGCGGCGATCGCACACAGGGAGCAACCGGCACCGAGATGGGCGCTGATCAGCCGGGGCTGGTCCGGGCGACCCGCCGCAGACCAGTGGCGCTGCACCACTGCGCTGACGTGCTGATGGCTGAGGCCATGGAAGCCAAAGCGGCGTAGGCCCTGGCGGCGCCAGCTGGCGGGAATGGGGTAGGTGAACGCCTCGGGGGCCAGGCTGGCATGGAAGGCCGTGTCGAAACAGGCCCACTGGGGCAGGGCCGGCTGCCAGCGCTGCAGCCAGCGCATCAACCGCAGCGCCACGGCGTTGTGCAGTGGCGCCAGGGGGATCAGGGCCTCGATCGCCGCCAGCACAGTGGCATCGATCGGCGTGGGCTCGGTGAACTGCAGGCCGCCATGCACCACCCGATGGCCGGCCAGGGCCAGCTGCAGCCGACCCGCCACCAGCCAGGGATGCAGGGCCTGGGGCAACCAGGCCTGCAGCAACAGCTCCAGGCCCTGCTCCTGATCGCGGCTCTGGCACCAGTCCCGCTGATCGCGCAGCAGCACGGCGCCGTCAGCGCCGATCACCGCCAGCTTGAGGCTGGAGCTGCCGGCATTGAGCACCAGCACGGGGAGCGTCGCCGGAGCCGGACGGGCTGATTGCTCTACACCGCCGGCATCGGGCGCAGGCGCCATCAGACTTCGTTCGCTGGCAGGGTCCAGCGCCAGTCGGTGACCTCGGGCGCATCGGTGCCATGGGTGTGGGCATAGGCGCGGTGATAGAGAATCGCCTCCTTCATCCGCTCCTTGACATGGGCGGCCCTGGAGCCAAGACCGGGGACGCGGTCAATGACATCGATGACCAGATTGAAGCGGTCAATCTGATTGTTCATCGCCAACTCCAGTGGCGTGTTGATGTTGCCCTTTTCCTTGTAGCCGCGCACGTGGAAATTGGCATGATTGGTGCGGCGATAGGTGAGTCGGTGGATCAGCCAGGGATAGCCATGGAAGTTGAAAATTACCGGCCGATTCACCGTGAACAGGGTGTCGAAGTCGCGATCGCTCAGGCCATGGGGATGTTCCCGGGGCTCGGTCAGGGCGAACAGTTTGACCACGTTGAGCACGCGGATGCGCAGGCTGGGGATCTCGCGGCGCAGGATCTCGACCGCCGCCAGGGTTTCCTTGGTGGGGATGTCGCCGGCACAGGCCATCACCACATCCGGTTCATCCGGTTCGCTGCCGTGGTGGTCGTTGCTGGCCCAGCTCCAGAGGCCAATGCCCTTGGCCACGTGTTGGCGTGCCTGTTCCAGGCTCAGGTACTGCAGGTGTTTCTGTTTGTCCGAAACGATGATGTTGCAGACATTGGGCTCCACCAGCGCTTCTTCGGCCACCGCCAGCAGTGCATTGGCATCGGCGGGCAGATACACGCGCACCACTTCGCCGCTCTTATTGCCGGCCAGGTCGATGAATCCTGGATCCTGGTGGGTGAAACCGTTGTGATCCTGCCGCCAGACCGTCGAGGAGATCAGGCAGTTCCAGGCGCCGATGGAGGCCCGCCAGGGGGCGTGATGCAGGCAGCTCTCCAGCCATTTGGCGTGCTGGTTGAACATCGAGGCGATCACATGGGCGAAGGCTTCGTAGGTGTGGAAGAAGCCATAGCGACCGGTGAGCAGATAACCCTCCATCATTCCCACCAGG
>CAIKWV010000184.1 GCA_903831165.1 uncultured cyanobacterium | reverse complement strand
TCTCGTGCATCACATCCAGCTTGGAAGTGATGGCGGCGGTGGCCGTGACCAGATCCCGCATCACCTTTTCCATCTGGTCAAGGTCCTGCTGGCTGTGGGCCGCCGAATCGGCGGTTTCGACCGCCTTGACCTTGACGTCGTCCATGGCGCGCACCACGTTCATCGAGGTGGCGGCGATCTCCTGGGCGGTGGCGGTGACCTCGTTGGTGGAGGCCAGCTGCTCGGCCACCGTGGCCTCGAGTTGCTTGCCGGAGGCGGCGATCTCGGTGGTGGAGGTGGTGATCTGCACCCCAGAATTCTGGATCTGGCGCACCAGGCCGCTGAGGTTGCCCACCATCACGTGGATGGCGTTCTGGAGCTTGCCGAGCTCGTCGCCGTCTTGGGTGTTGGGCAGGTTGCGGGTCAGATCGCCACCGGCGACGTTCTCGGCCACGTCGACCACATCGGAGATGCGGGCGCCCAGGGGCTTGGCGATGGTGCGGGTGAAGTAGTTGGCGGCGAACCAGCCGATGGAGGGGGCCGCCACCAGGGCGACGATCGACCAGAACAGGGAGGTTTTGCTGTCCGCATCCCCCTGGGCTGCAGCGTCGGAGCCGATCTTGTAATTGAGATCAATCACTTTGGTGACATCATCCGTCGCCGTCTGGAAGGTGTTCACCTCCTGCTGGGCAATCGCAAAGATGGCCTTGCCCTGGGGCGTGTTGGCTTCGGGGAAGGGGGCGTTGCCCAGGGAGCTGACGGCCCGGATCAGCTCCTTGTGATTCGTTTCCCAATCGGCCCAGGCCTGCTTGAACTCGGCGTAAAGCTTCTGCTCTTCAGGTGTGGAGCCCGTGGCCTCGTACTGCTTGAAGCCGTTGTTGATCTGCTTCCAGGCGCCGTCGATGCGGCGCAGCTGCTGCTGGCGCTCGGCCGCCGTGCCGCCCGGGGTCAGGATCGCGTTTTCCGAGGACTGGACCTGGGTCTGGCCCTCGTTGACCTTCCAGAGGCCATCGACCGAGGGCAAGCGGTTTGCACCCAGCTCCTTGATGGAAGCGCTCAGGGAGGTGGTGGTGCGCAGGCCCAGCAGGGCCACGATCATGGCCAGGCCCCCCATGCCCAGGAACGCCAGCTTGAGCTGGGACTCCATCGACTGCTTCTTGACCCCGGTTACGTCGCTGGACACTGGCTCTGAAGAATTTGGTATGACCATAGGCGCTGCATCCGCCAAGAAACGTTCAAGAATGGCGCTTCGGTCTAAAACCGCCCCATTTGGGGCGAAATCCATGGAATCGGCCGCGGCGGCGCGGGGCTTGGGTTAAATTGCCTGAGGCTTAAAAGAGTCTTAAGGGCTCGTCCGATCTCCAAAGCCGTTCGTCCCGTGGCCGTTTCGAAGTTAGTGGCGCCGAGCGCCCGATCAGCCGGACTCAATCCCGCCGTCTTGTTGCTGCTGTTTTCGGCCGGCGGGCCGCTCTATGCCATGGAGAGCAAGGATGTGGTGGAGGTCATCCCGCGGGTGTCCCTGCGGCCGGCGGTGAATCTGCCCAGCTATGTGTCAGGACTTTTTAATTACCGCGGCGTTGTGGTGCCGGTGATTGACCTCTCTTTTCTGATTCAGAACCGCCCCAGCGGCCAGAATCTGAGCAGCCGGATCATCATGGTGACGTCCGGGCCCAACAATGACAAGGAACATTATATCGGGCTGCTCTCCGAAGGTGTCACCGATACCATCAGCCGGCCCCTGAATGCCTTCCATGACACCGGTCTGAATTCCGGTAGCAAGCCCTATCTGGGGGGCATGACCCTCGATGAGCGCGGCATGGTGCAGATCCTGCATCTCAAGATTCTGCTGGAGCAGATCAATCCCATCCACGATCTGATCGGCC
>CAIKWV010000183.1 GCA_903831165.1 uncultured cyanobacterium | reverse complement strand
GGTGATCCGCGATCTCGATCGCATCAGCTTCCAGCAGTGGTTCCTCGGCCATGGCGGCAGCCGGCGCAGCATCGAGCGGATGTGGAATCCGATCGCCTACGCCCTTGGCTTCATCGATTGCGAGGCGATCTCAGCGCGCTGCATGCTGACGATCTTCCTGATGTTCGCCACCAAGACCGAGGCCTCCAAGCTCAACCTGCTCAAGGGCTCACCCCATCGCTGGCTGACCGGGCCGATCCTGGCCTACATCGAGGCCCGGGGCGGTCGGCTGCATCTGCGCCACCGGGTCACGGAGGTGCACTACACCACGGGTGACGGGGCCGCGGCGGCGCCCGGCGAGGTGCGGGTCACCGGGCTCACCCTCGGCAGCCCTGAGGGCGATGTTCAGGTCCAGGCCGACGCCTATCTGGCCGCCTGCGATGTGCCGGGGATTCAGCGGCTGCTGCCCCAGGACTGGCGCCGCTTCCCCCAGTTCGCGGCGATCGACCGGTTGGAGGCCGTGCCCGTGGCCACGGTGCAGCTGCGCTACGACGGCTGGGTGACGGAGCTGGGAGACAGCCCGGAGGCGATCCGGCGCCGGGCCGACCTGGGCCAGCCGGCCGGGCTGGACAACCTGCTGTACACCGCCGATGCCGATTTCAGCTGTTTCGCCGATCTGGCCCTGGCCAGCCCGGTGGATTACCGCCGTGAAGGGCAGGGTTCGCTGCTCCAGTGTGTTTTGACCCCCGGAGATCCCTGGATTCCCAGAAAAAGCGAAGAAATCGTCGCCCATACCGATCGCCAGGTGCGCGAGCTGTTCCCGTCGGCGGCGCCGCTCAAGCTGGTCTGGAGCCATGTGGTCAAGCTGGCCCAGTCCCTCTACCGCGAAGCTCCCGGCATGGAACCCTTCCGCCCGGCACAGCGCACGCCGGTCAGCAATTTCTTCCTGGCCGGCAGCTATACCCGCCAGGACTACATCGATTCGATGGAGGGTGCCACCATGAGCGGCCGGTTGGCGGCGGCGGCGATTCTCGATCGACCGGTGACCCTGGCCAGCAATGCCGCGGTGGTCTGATGCTGGCCGGCAGGCTGCCGCGGAACCGTTCCGCTGCCGCCCCGCGGACGCCTGGCCAAGGCCGCCCCGAGCCAGCCGGAGTCTCGGGAGGCTGTTTAGTCTGAAAACCCCGCTGCGTCCCGACCCCATGATCCACCGCCACCCATGACGTCGCAAACAAGCTGATGGGACGCTGGTTGGAGCACACGGTCACCACCGAGATCCAGGCCCCCGTCGATCGGGTCTGGGAGGTCTGGAGTGATCTTGAGGCGATGCCGCGCTGGATGCGCTGGATCGAATCGGTCGTCACCCTCGATGATCCCAATCTCACCGACTGGACCTTGGCGGCCCAGGGATTTCGTTTTCACTGGAAGGCACGGATCACCCGTCGGGTGGAATCGCAGCAATTGCACTGGGAATCCGTTGGCGGACTGCCCACCAAGGGCGGCGTCAGGTTTTATCCGCTCGGCTCGGAGCTCACGGCGGTGAAACTAACGGTCAGCTATGAACTGCCGGGTGTACTTGCACCGCTGATGGAGCCCAGCATCATGGGTAACATTGTGACCCGGGAGCTTCAGGCCAACCTTGATCGATTCCGAGACCTGGTGGAGAGGGACTAGGCATTGCCTGCGGGGCCTGGTTCTGGCGCCTGTGGTCTTGCTCGGGGGCTGCGACCTGGTTCATCTGGTGGTGCCGCCACCACCACCGCCGCCGCCGCCCATCCGCCAGACCGTGGAGAAGCCGCTCCCTGACGCCAATGTCCGCCTGGTGCCTCTGCCCTCGCCCCAGCAGGTGGTGACATCCTCCAGCCTCGGTCGGCGCAATCCCTTCGCGCCCGTCGTCGCCCCCACCATTGCGTTGCCTCAGGGCGTCGCACCCGGCAGCGCGCCGGCTCTCGAGGTCACCAAGGTGGCCAGGGCCGGTGGTACGACGACCGCCCAGCAGGCGGCGTTGCAGGCGGCGCTCAAGGCCCAGGCGGAGGCAGCCTCCAAGACCGGATCAGGGAAGGGGCCCGGTGTGGCTGGGGTGCCAGCCAGGTCCCTGGTGCTGCAGGCACCGCCGAATCTGCTGCTGACCGGCGTCCTGCAGAGCAATGGGCAGACGGAGGCCGTGGTCACCTACGGCAGCCAGAGCGGCACTCTGCGGATCGGTGATCGGGGCGGTCGGACCACGGCTCTGCTGCCGGCGGGCTGGTCCGTCGTCTCCATCCATCTGGGGGGCCACGGCCAGGACGATGCTCCCAAGCTGCGGCTGCAACATGGCCGCCAGCAGGTCACGGTCAAGCTCTGACGCAACTCCCCGGATCAATCCGCAGCGGGGAGCGGTGGACACCAACCTCCTTGCCGTGTGCCCCAGAAGCCGCCACCGACTCGTCCTGGCCCGGGAATGGGCGGGCTTGCCGGGGATCAACAGCTCTGAAGCACCGGGTTGGCCCTCAGCTTGGGTGACTGGATGACCCGGTTCGCTCCGTGGCGGGCGTGCTGCCGAAGTTTTGCCGGATCCCCGAGCACGTCATGGCAGCCCTGACCGCGACTGATCCGGGATGGGCGGAGCGTTCTGGGTCATCCCATGGGGTGCCGTCTCTGCTGGCGCTCGGATGGGAACCTCCGGCTGCGGCCGCGGGACCGCTGCCGCCGGACGCGCCGTCGCTCAGTGCACTGGATGGAAGCTGCGGATGCAGGCCGCCAGCAGGCCATCGAGGTCATGGGGGTCCGCTTCGGCGTCCACCCGGCCCAGCAGGGCCTGGCAGCGCAGGCTCGTCTGGGGGCCGATCGAGATCACCCGGGTGGACTGCAGCCGCTGCCGCCAATCGTCCCCGAAACTGCGCTCCAGCAACTGGGCGGTGTGGCTCACGGTCTTGGCGCTGCTGAAGGTGATCGCCTCCAGCTGGCCCCGCTCGATCGCCTGCAGCGTGCCCGTGGGTAGGCCCTCGGGGCAGCGGGTTTCGTAGGCCGCCACTTCCACCACCCGTGCCCCAGCCTCGGCGAAGGCCTCCGCCAGCAGGGTGCGGCCGCCGCTCTGCACCCGGGGCAGCAGCAGCCGCAGGCGCCAGCCCGAGACCGGGAAGTGATCGATCCAGCTGTCGGCGACGAAGCTGGGGGGCACGAAATCGGCTGGAGCGCCAAGGCCCTCCAGCACGGCGGCGGTCTTGCGACCCACGGCCGCGATCTTCACGCCCCGCGGCCGGCCCGCCAGGCTGGTGCCAAGCCGGTGCAGGCGCTGCTGCACCGCCTCAACGCCATTGGCGCTGGAGACGATCAGCCAGTGGAAGTGTTCCAGGTCGGCCAGGGCGTCATCCAGGGGCCCCCAGCTGTCGGGGGGACCGATGACCAGGGCCGGCAGGTCGAGCACCCGGGCGCCGGCGGCCTCAAACAGGCGGCGCGCCTCGCCGGCCTGCTGCTCGGCCCGGGTGACGGCGATCGTGCGGCCCGCCAGGGGGCTGGGGGCGGGCGCGGTGAGGTCCGTCATGGGCTCTCCAGGTGGACCAGGGCGCCGGCCCTCTGGCGCAGCTGGGCGGCTGCCTCCGGGCGGTCCAGGGCCTCCAGCAGGGCGATCGCCTGGCGGAAGCCGCGGCGGGCGCCGTCGATCTCGCCGCTGAGCAGCAACGCCACCGCCAGGTTCTGGTGGGCCTCGGCATGCTGCGGCGCCAACGCGATCGCCCGGCGATAGGCAGCGATCGCCTCAGGCAGATCGCCGCGCTGGCGGTGGATCAAGCCCGTGTTGTACCAGCTGAGCGCCAGTTCCGGTGCCGCCTCCGTGGCCAGGCGGCAGCTGCCGGCGGCGGCCTCCAGGTCCCCCAGGCGCAGTTGCACGGCCGCCAGGTTGAGCTGGGCAGCCAGGGTCAGGCGCCGATCGAGGGGCAGGGCCAGGGCCTGGCTGTACAGGCTGCGGGACCGCTCGGGATCGGTCTCCCCGTGGGCCATGGCCAGGTGCAGCAGCAGCTCGTAGCGCTCCGGATGGGCCTGGGGGGGACAGGCCGCCAACCCCGTCTCCAGCAGGGCGATCGCCTGGTCCCGATGGCCTTCGGCCAGCTCCAGTCCGCCCAGCTTGGCGCTGGCGTAGGGATCGCCCGGGTGGGCCCGCAGCTCCGCCTCCATCGCCCGTCGCAGCCGCTCGGCCTTGCCGGAGCCGGCCAGCAGCTCGGGGCGATAGCCGCCATGACTCAGGGCCGGCTCGCCCCACTGCAGCACGCGCCACTGGGGCTCGCGCTCCAGCAGCGCCATCACGCTGTCGTCGACCATGGCGTGATACGGCCGGCTCCAGCGGATCGCCGGATGGCGGCGGAACAGGCGGCTGACGCTCGAATAAGGCGATTGCACGGCCCCCTCTTCGGCCCGCAGCAGGTTGATCACCAGCAGCTCGGGCTGCTCGATCAGGGCCTGCAGCGGCGCCTGCGCCTGGGGGAGCAGGCGCTCATCCGCATCCAGCACCAGCACCCAGTCCCCGGAAACCAGCTCCAGGGCCCGGTTGCGGGCCGGCGCGAAGTCCCCCGGCCACGCCATGTGGTGCACCACCGCGCCGCAGCCTTCGGCGATCGCCACCGTGTCGTCCTGCGAGCCGGTGTCCAGTACCACCATCTCGTCGACGAAGCCCGCCACCGACTCCAGGCACTCCCGCAGCTGGGCCGCTTCGTCGCGCACGATCATCGAGAGGCTGATCCGGTTCCTCAATCGGTGAAGCCCTCCGTCTTGGCGGCCGTCGCGCCCAGCCCCAGGCTGGCCAGCAATTCGCTCTGGGCCAGGGGCATCTGGCCGGGGCTGTAAGCGGCGGCGATCGTGGGCTGCAGCAGGGGCTGCAGCTGCTGCCACAGGTAGGGGCTGCCGTAGACGGCCAGCCCCGCCAGCCGGCCGGCCGCCTGCAGCTGGGTGATCACCGCCGCCCAGGGTTCCTGGCCGCCGCCGGCACTGCCGCGGAAGGGATTGCCGCGCACGAACAGCTGCAGCAGCACCGGACCGGGCGCCAGGCGCTCCAGGGCCAGGGGCGCTGTCGCCTCACCGCTCCAGGCGGAGGGGCCCTGGCCATCGAGCAGACAGGGGCGCAGGCCGGCCTCGGCGGGCAGTACCAGAGCCGGCGCCGTGGCGGACAGGAACGGGCAATTCAGCTGGGTGTCCACCCGGATCAGGTTGAGGCCGCCGCCGGCCAGCTGCTCGGCGCTCAGCCGCGGACCCTGCCGCTCCAGGCTGCGCTGCACCAGCTCCAGGGCCAGGGCCTGGTCCTCGGGGATCGGTCCGTTGCTGAGCGGCCCCAGGGGAGCGGCGGCAAGCAGGTCGGCGGCTGCTGGCGCTTGGGGCGCTGGAGGTCGGGCCGCGGCCGGGGTCAGGTCAACCGGTGAGCCGGTCGCCGGCCTGGCCTGGAGCAAGGCTTGCGCCTGAGCACTGCCGCAGCGGGCCAGGGCGAAGCGCCGCCGCTGCAGGCTGGCTTCGATCCGCTCGTCCGTGAGCCGGCCCGCATGGATCGCCGCCACGATCGCGTCCAGGGCGGCCTCGGCATCGGCGGGCATCAGCACCAGATCGGCGCCGGCCTCCAGGGCCAGC
>CAIKWV010000182.1 GCA_903831165.1 uncultured cyanobacterium | reverse complement strand
GGGCGGCCTTCAGGCCACCGAAGTCAGCTGGCGGTGGGCCACTTCCCACTGCACCAGCTGGCCCCAGCTCTGCTGGCGCACCCAGCAGCGACCGCCGCGGCACTGGATCAGCTGAAAGGGGGGCAGGTCGTCGGGCTGGTTGAGCAGCCGCACGAAGCTGCCTGGCCTCAGCAGCTCGAACACGTTGGCGCCCCCCAGGAGTCCAGGGCGATGACCACAGCTGCGATCGCTGACGGCGGCCTCCGGGGCGGTCAAGGTGCTGGAACGGAAGGGGCCCATCGGAGGCTCTCACCGGCGAGTTCGCGCCATCCTCTGGTGTATCTGCTTGAACAGGGTTCAGCGTTGGTTTTTGTTCCGTTTCCCGTGTGGTTCCATAACGGAATCAACACCAGGCCGATCCGGCAGGACGGGACGCATCCCATGGCCCGCAGGCAGCGGCTGGATCTGGAACTGGTCGCGCGGGGGCTCGCCGTCAGCCGTCAGCAGGCCCAGCAGCTGATCCGCAGCGGCCGGGTGCGCAGCGGCGATCGGGTGCTCGACAAGCCCGGTGTGGATGTGACCCCCGAGCTGGCCCTGGAGGTGGAGCTGCCCCCCCGCTTCGTCTCCCGCGGCGGCGAGAAGCTGCTGGCGGCCCTGGAACAACTGCCGATCCAGGTCGCAGGGCGCGTCTGCCTCGATGGCGGCATCTCCACCGGCGGCTTCACCGATTGCCTGCTGCAACACGGAGCAAGCCGGGTCTATGGCATCGATGTCGGCTATGGCCAGACCGCCTGGAGTCTGCGCACCGATCCGAGGGTGGTGCTGCGGGAGCGCACCAACCTGCGCCATCTCACCCCGGCCGAGCTGTACGGCCCGGCGGATCCCTGGCCGGATCTGGCCGTCGCCGATGTCTCCTTCATCTCCCTGACCCGGGTGCTGCCCGCCCTGGGGGCGTTGCTGCGGCCCGCGGCCGGGGCGGTAGGCGGCGCCGGGCCGGCCCTGGTCGGGGTCGAAGCCCTGCTGCTGATCAAGCCCCAGTTCGAGGTGGGCCGGGGCCGGGTGGGCAAGGGAGGCGTGGTCCGCGATCCCGCCGCCCATCTGGACGCGATCGAGACGGTGCTGGCGGCGGCGACGGCCCTGGACTGGCAGGCAGCGGGTCTGGTGGCCTCGCCGATCACCGGACCCGCAGGCAACCACGAATACCTGCTCTGGCTGCGCCGACCAGGGAATGCCCCGGCGCCGGAGGCAGCAGGCTCAGACGCCGATGCCAAAGGCCGCGACGGCTCAACGGCTGGTGCGAGCCACGCTCGCCAGGCGATGGCCCCAGGCGGAGCGGCTGAAAACCATGCCGCTGCCTGCAGCGATGCTGTCAACGCCGAAATCAGCCTGACGGGTGTCAGCGCAGCCCGGCCTCCAGCCAGCGGGACCAAGACCAGGCACGATCCAGCCCCCGCTCCAGTGGACAGGGCCCACATCCGGGCCCTGGTGCTGCGCACGTTGGCTCCGCGTTGAGGCGGGAACCGAGCCCCCGGGACCGATTCGGCAGCGGATTGCCCAGCGGCGATGGGGACCGGACCAGGGCGCCGCAACTGCGCCGATGGACAGATCCTGAATCCGGGCCCTGGTGCAGCAGCAGTGTCTCCTCGCCGGTGAGGGCAATGAGCTCCTGCGGCCCATCCAGTCGCCAGGATGGTCAGCGACGACCACCGCAGTCACCAGGGGACTACAACAGCCCCCTGAAGGCTGGAGCGACGGGCCGCCCGGCTCAGATAGCGCTGCTGTCGCGATCGCCGGTGCGGATGCGCAGGACCGAATCGATCGTGCTGACGAAGATCTTGCCGTCGCCGATCTCGCCGGTGCGAGCCGCATCCTGGATGGCGCTCACCACAGTGTCGACGCGGTCGTCATCGACGACGATCTCAAGTTTGAGTTTCTGCAGGAACTCAACCGTGAACTCAGAGCCCCGGTAGCGCTCCACCTGGCCCTTCTGGCGTCCGAAACCGCGCACTTCGCTCACCGTCATGCCGACGATGCCTGCATTCACGAGTGCGATCTTGACGTCCTCAAGCTTGAACGGACGGATGATGGCCTCGATTTTCTTCATGGATGCAGCGGGGGTCTAGGTGAGCTCTGGAACAGGATCCTGACGGATGATGGCAACCGCTGGGGCTGTCGTCAGCCGATTCAGCGGCGTTGAACCCTGATGCACCGATCCAGGTTGACCGGTTGGTGGGATTCAAGCGCTTCAGTCGGGCCCAGCCGAAGCGACAGATGCCTGCTGAACCACAAATGGTTGGGACCCCATGGTTGGAACGGTTGTAACGCTCCAGCCCACGGGCTCAGTGTCGCAGACATCAGCGTTGACGGGCCACCGGGTCATTAGGCCCGAGTGCGGCGCGGGTCGTCGTAACGATCGCTACGGGGCGCTGGCCACTTCTGGAATCCAGTACGTTCCCATTCTGCGTCCCTGTCGTCTGTCCATGCTCAACGAAGCCGCCACCAGCAGCGCAGCCACCGCCCCGAACACCCCTGCCGACGTCACCCGCACCCCCAGCTATGGCGAGCGGGCCATCGCCGAGGCCCAGCTGATCTGCTTTGACAATCCGCGCCCGGGCCGCCCCTACGAGGTCTCGATCGAGCTGCCGGAGTTCACCTGTCGCTGCCCGTTCTCCGGCTACCCCGATTTCGCGGTGCTGCGGTTGCTGTACCAGCCGGGCCCGCGGGTGCTGGAGCTCAAGGCCCTGAAGCTCTACGTGAACGGCTACCGCGATCGCACCATCTCCCACGAGGAGGTGGCCAACCGGATCCTCGACGACTTCGTCGATGCCTGTGCGCCCAGCTGGATGGAACTGGTGGCCGACTTCAATCCCCGCGGCAATGTGCACACGGTGGTACGGGTCAGCCACGGTCAGCGTCAACCCTGCTGAGGCAGAGCAACCGCCGCCGCCACACCTTCCCAGGCGGGCCTGGGATCGATGCGCCGCTCCCGCCCGCTAGCCCGGCTGGGCCGCAGTCGCAGACACCCTCTCGAGCAGGGCGGGCAATTCGGCGGCGAAGGCGGTGAGGTTGCGATTGCATAGACCGGCCACATGCAGGCGACCGGCATCGGCCTCGCTGATCGCCCAGAGCTGGCGGGTGGCCACCAGGCTCAGTCCCCCGCCCAGCAGGGCGATGGCAAAACCGCTATACACCAGCGGCACCCCCGGATCGCGCTTGAGCAAGATGCCGCTCGCCGGCAACACGGACTCCACCCGGATCGGCAGGCCACGCACCTCCACCGGCTCACCACCGGGCTGGATCCGGGCCAGCTGCTGGCCATCGGGACCGAAGACTTCCACCGGTCCCTGCTCGCTGCGCAGGCTCAGGAACACCGGTTCGCTGCCGTCGGGGCGGGTCGGCAGCACCAGTCCCCAGACCTGTTCACCCAGTTCGGGATAGGACTGCAGCGGTAACTGCAGCACGGGGCTGCGACCCAGCTGGATGTTGACCGCCGCCAGGGCCCAGTCCGCCTGATACAGGGTCATGCCCCGGTGGCGCAGGGGATGGTTGACGCTGATCACGGCCCGCAGCGGTTCGGCCGCGACGGCCTGGGGGCTGGGCTTGGCCCGGGCTGCGTTAACGGCCGTGGGCTCGGCGTCGGCTGTTCCCCTGTCTTCTGCAGTTCCCTGATCTTCTGCGGTTGCCTTGCCAGCAGCTGATGCGCTGCCCGGGCTCGCCGCGCCCTGATCACCTGGAGATCGGCCAAGGCGGGAGGGCCCACCAGGGGACAGGACCTCGACGGCGCTGTTGAGCCCATCAGGGGCCATTGCGGCTGCGGCGGGCATCTCGATCGCCGGGGTCGGTGGAATCAGCCGCAGCGTGGAGCTGAACTGCTCAGGCCGGCCGGCGGGATCGCGCTGGATCTGGAAGTCGTCGAGGGCCAGGGTCAGCTGGGTGTGGCCGCGGCTGTCCAGCAGCTCCAGCTCACGACCGGGGGCGAGGAAGCGCTCCAGCCGCGTGCCCGCGACCGCGCCCCAGGAAGCTCCCACCATCAGCACCACCATCCCGGCGTGCACCAGCAGCGGTCCGACCCGGCCCAGCACCCCGCGACGGGCGGCCAGGCGATCGCTCTGGCGCTGCACCTGCCAGCCACCGCTGCGCAATTCCTGCTCCAGCCGGTCCAGAGCGGGGCCCGGTTCGGCGTTGAGGAGGGTTTCGGCCACACTCAACTTGCTGAGCTGGCGCGGCGAGCGGTAGTCGATCCAGCGCAGGGAGGCCTGCAGGGCGGGCCACTGACGACGCCAGCTGCACAGCACCAGAGCCAGGCCCAGCCAGGCCAGCAGGGCCAGGAACCAGCCACTGGAATAGACGTGATCCAGCTGCAGCCTCAGAATGCCGTCGCCGTCCACGAGGCCCAGCCAGGGAGCCGGGTCGTAGCGCTGGTGATAAAAAAGCTCGCTTTCCTTCTGGGGAATGGCGGTGCCGATGCCGCTGGCCAGGGCAATCACCAGCAACAGCGTGATCGCCAGGCGCAGATCGGCCAGCCAGGCGATCAATCGCAACAGCCGTCGCCAGCCGGCCGGGGAGGGGGCTGCGGTCATGGCAGCTGGGCGAGCAGGGTGAGACCGCCGGTGGTGAGCAGCACCACGCCGCTGATCGGCGGGATCCACTGGCCGAGGCGCCGCAAGCGCAGCAGGTCAGGCAGGCTGGCGGCGGCGGTGCCGGCCAGCAGCAGCGGCAGCACCTGACCAGCCCCGAAGCAGGTGAGCAGCACCATGCCCTGCAGGGGCCGGCCGTTCTGGGCCATCCAGGTGAGCAGCACGGCCAACACCGGGGTGGTGCAGGGGGTGGCGGCCAGACCGAAGGCCAGGCCCGCCGCCAGGGGCGCCAGGGGCGCCGGCACCCGCCGCCGCCACAGCTCCGGATCAGGCCCGGCGGGAAGGGGAAAGCGCAGCAGTCCCAGCAGATTCAGCCCCATCACCACCGCGACCACGGCCACCAACAGAGGAATCTGGCTGGGCAGGCTGCCGTAGAGGCGTCCCATCAGGCCGCTGGCCAGACCGAGCAGCACCAGGGCCGAGACGATTCCGGCGGCAAAGCTGATGCTGCGCTGCCAGGGCAAGGGTCGGGAGACGGCCGGAACAGCGTTGGGCCTGGAGCCATCGGTGCCGAAGCCCGCCAGATAGGCCAGGGTCACAGGCAGCAGAGAGAGTGAACAGGGACCCAGGCTGGTCAGCACCCCACCGGCAAACACCACCGCCAGGGTGAGCGGACCGGGATGGGCGAGGGAAGCTTGCAGCAGTTGTTCGCTGCTGCGGGCCCAGTCGGCGAGCAGCAGCCCGAGGCTGGTCATGGCCGGAGTGAGCAGGGCCGCTGGGGTCAGCCTATCGGGGCAGCTTGCTGACGCCGCCGCCGCGGTCGGGCGGTTTCCAGCCCCGTGGTTTCCAGGGAGCAGCGGATCAGCAGGCCGGCGACGAACAGGCTGCTGAGCAAGGAGTTGCCGCCGTAGCTGATCATCGGCAAGGGCAGGCCGGTGGTGGGCATGGCGCCACTGGCCACGGCGATGTTGAGGATCGACTGACCCACCAACAAGGTGGTGCAGCCCATGGCCACCAGGCGATGTTGGTTGCTGCGGCAGCTGAGGGCCACCCTCAGGCCGACGAAGCCGAAGATCAGCAGAAACAGCAACAACATCACCGAGCCGATGTAGCCGAACTCCTCGGCGAACACCGCGAAGATGAAGTCGGTGGTCTGGATCGGCAGATACTGCAATTTCTGTGTCGAGAGCCCGAAGCCCTCGCCGAGGACACCACCGGAGCCGATCGCCAGCAGGCTCTGCACCAGCTGATAGCCATCCCCCTGGGCATCGCTCCAGGGATTGAGGAACGAGGTGACCCTCAGCCGCTGGTAGGTGTTGAGCAGGATGCTGCCGCCGCCGACCAGGCCTCCACCCAGGGCCGCGCCGAGCAGCAGGGGCAGGGGAAGGCCACCGGCCAGGGCCATCAGCCAGAGCAACAGGCCCATCAGCGCCGCGGTGCTGAGGTTGGGCTGCTTGAGGATCAACAGGATCACGCCGCCGAAAATGGCCAGCCAAAGCAGCTTCTGGTCATTACCGATGCGGCGCCAGTGGGAGAAGAGCACCGCTCCCTGAAGCACCACGAAAGGCTTGACCAGTTCGGTGGGCTGGATCTGAATCGGACCCAACACCAGCCAGCGGCTGGCTCCGTTGACGGTGCTGCCGATCACGAGGGTGGCCGCGATCAGCACCGCAGCGATCACCAGGGCGATGCCAGCCAGATGCAGCCAGCGGCGCAGGCT
>CAIKWV010000181.1 GCA_903831165.1 uncultured cyanobacterium | reverse complement strand
GGGGCTGCTCGGCGATCCAAACGCCCCCCTTCCCCTGGGCCGGATGCTTCCCAGCCTGGCGCGGGAAATCGACAAAATTGCCGATGACGATCTCACCTATCTCTATAGCGAATACCTGACCGAAAACTGGACGCCGCTTCCAGTCGCCGAGATGCATCAGCGCTGCCGGCGCCACAAACTCACCGCCATCGCCACCGCCAACCTGCCCGAGTTGTTCGAGGAACTGCTGCCGGCACCGCTGCGGGCCGTGGTGTTGCCGGAAACCAACCCCCTGGTGCGCCAGACCCTGATCGACCTGGGCACGATCAAGGGCTTCCGGCGGGATCTGCTGGTGCGCGGCGATCTGCGCATCAGCCAACTCCAGTGGCAGCAGCAGATCGGCGCCATCAGGGTGCGCCTGCAGGAAGCGCCGCCCATGACGGACTATCGCTTTGAGACCAGTTTCGGCGATGTGCAGGGCCAGCCCGAGGCCTACGCGGCCCTGGAGGCGGCCCTGGCCGCCGGCCCCCTGAGCCTGGCTGAACTCGTCCAACGCACGGCCCAACCGCTTCAGCCGCTGCTGATCATGGTGGCCATGCTGCTGGAGGCGGGCAGGATCGGCCTGGACCGGGGCGACGGCGGCGAGCGCGCCGAAGACGGGTGCAACAGGGTCAATCGCGCTGTGATCCAGCTGATGCAACTGGGCTGGCGCTATGCCCATCTGGCGGCAGCCAGGGTGGGCAACGGCATCGCCTGCAATCCCATGGAGGCCACCTTGCTGGAGGCCCTGCAGCAAGGCTTGTCCGCCGAGGCCCTGGCCAGCCAGGCCGAAGCCGTGGCCGATCGCCTGGGCGTGGTGCTCGGCAACAGTGATCGCCAGCCGATCGTCGAACCAGCCCAGCGACGCCAGGCCCTCAGCGAAATGGCCAGCCTGCTGAGCCAACAACGCCTGCCCTTCCTGCAGCCGCTGGGGGTGACGACGATGGGCCGCGATGCAAAGTAAATTGTTTTACCTCGCGTGGCCCAGTGACCTGGGGCTTCATGTCTCTGCGAGCTCTCCAGCAAGCATTCGCCACTGAAATGGTCCGTCGTCGCCTGATCCCCAGAAGCTGGCCTGGACGCAAAGACCGCCAGGGAGAGGCGGGCATCGCCATCGGGACGTCGATCCTGGTGGCGGTGGTGATCATCATCGGCAGCCTGCTGCTCACCGCCCGCAGCCTGAGCACCTGGCTGCGCTCAGCTGGGCACAGCGATCGGCGCGCAGCCACAGACGCTGCCGAGTATGGCTTCACCAAGCTGCTCAGCCAGCTCAACACCGACGCCAAGGCTTATTTATTGGTCACCAAGTACGACAAAGACAACCCCAATTCCAATTACTGGCAGAATATTTCTCAGACCGATCTCAATGCCTGCGGCGTCTATGCGTCGACAACTCCTTCCAGCAATCCCATTGCTGGGGTAGCCACCAACAGCAGCAACAAAAGCGTCACCCTGCCCAACAGCCCAAGTCAATCCTACTCCCTTACCAACTACACCCCGCCGGAACAGCCAATCGGTGCCAGTAATTTAAGCCCATGCAATAACAGCACCAGCGCCGCCAAATTCGGCAATTTGCTGGGCGGTTCCGCCACGCTTGAGGTCACCGGCAGCGTGACGCGCAACGGCCGCGTCGCTGCCAGCTATGTACTGCGGCGCACGGTGCATGTGAAGTGGCCCAACCAGGCCATCTCCAATCCGATTGTGCTGCTGGGCACCGGCTCCCAGCTCAACACCCTGAACGGCCGCATCTGCCAGACATCGGCCAACCCCATTCCGACAACCTGCACCAATCTGCCCCTCACCACGATTGCCTGCGCCGATCTGGAAGACTGCCTCTACTACAACGTCGACTTGGTATCCGGCAAGAACAGAAAAAACTACTGCAATAGCGCCTACAATCCCCAAAAAAAATACAAGAAGAATATCATTTGCAATGAGTACCAGCAGCTCGGCTCTCTACCAGCATTTCCCACACTGGCCAGCTTTGGCGACACGAGGCCCACAAGTTATACCAGTGCAACGCCAACAATCAGCGTTGATTTTAATTGCGGCGACGACATTAAAAAGTGCAGCACAACCCAATATTATTACAACTCAACCAATCAACTCACAGAGCGCCTAAAGAGCGATGGCAAGAGCCTAACCGTTGAAGAGGATTATTCATACTTTCCCTACGACACCACCTCCCTCAACAGCGCTACAAGCAAGGCCACTCTGCCCACGACCCTACTGCCTGGATGCTATTACAATTCAACAATCAGTCCGATACCTCAGACATCAACGGTCATCAATTGTGTCTTTGAAACATTCGCAACGAATAAGGCAGACCTGAAAGTCAATTTAACCAACATCATGCCCGTCAACATCTGGATTATTGACACAGACACGACGACAGTCAGCAAGAAAAAAACCACAACGACGCCTGCGATTGACATCGGCAACGGTGGCGGAATCTACAACTCAGACTCCTCTTCCACCGGCTGGCAAAACCTAAGAATTTTTGGCTACAATAACCCCAGCAATCCCACAGATTTTACGACCACCACAAATAATTGCACGGCGCAGACCGTACTTTTGGATAAAGCCAAAGGCAGAAGCAGCGGCGGCATTATTGACGGCGCTTTCCTCTGGTTTCCCAACGCCACCTTCCAGTACAACGCACTCAACACAGCCGGTCCGTACCTAGCGATGTGGGTCTGCAAGCTCACCGGTCCGACCAAAGGAACCGATGTGATCGTGACTCCCCTATCCCGCCGTGGCATTAATGCCGGCATCTCTAATTCGTTGAATGGTTTTGGCGGCTCGATCGGCCTGGACATCTACCGGGCGTTTGGCGCCAAAGGTACCGCCAGTGACGATAACTGAAGCCATGCTGTTCGTCTTCTGGGCCCATGAGCCATCGCAGCTAGCATCAGCCCGCCGGCTCAAACGTTGCAACAACAACGCATCCCGGCCCAGGCCAGTGCACAGGAAACGCCGGCCAAGACTGCTGCATTCAGATGGATTTACGATGCTGGAGGTGTTGCTGAGCATCTGCATCATCACGGCTTCGCTGGCCCTGCTGGCCAGCCTTCTGACCAACCAGGTGAACAATCCCCGCAAGGCCTCTGCACTTTCAGCAATCGAAACCACCGCCTCCGCTGATCTCACTTGGATCCGCAACTACGCCAAACTCTGGCGCCTAGAATCAGGGCCCTATAACATCACACCAAGCACTACCACCAACAGCATCACCGGTGCCGATACCTTTACTCAATCATCCTATCTCTCCTACCAACCAGACCCCGATAGCTGCGCCGCAGAAACCTTGCCATCGGACTTTTTAGTTGCAGCTCAGAATGTGGTCATCAGCCCCGCCAAGCTGGCCACCATTGCCGATGCAACCCCTGTTTCAGGAGCCGAAAAGCTCATTAGCTTGCCAACTGAAGCCGGCTCAACCCAACTGTGGCGCAGCATCACGTTTACAGGCCAGGTCGATCACATTGATGTCAGTTATTACCTGAAAAATGATGCCTTGAGTCTCGGCTTCAAACGCAATGCCGCGATCTTGATCGATGCCTCTGCTTGGTGCCCATGAGCAAGGCCACCCAGCACGACCCATCAGGCTTCACCCTCACCGAAGTGATGGTGGTCGTGGCGATCATGGCCGTGGTGATGGCGATGACCCTGGCTTCATTCCGCTCCTATCTGCAGGAACAGAGACTCCGGCTGACAGCCAATGAGCTGGCCAACCTGCTGGGCGCGGGCCAGAGCATCGCTGCCAAAAAATCGGGCACCTGCAAGATCACACTCCAAAGCGGCACAGGAGCGATCTTTGGCGCCGATTCATCGTTGTCAAATAATGTCTGCACCAACTCCAATCTTGCTCGTGCCAATCTCTACCTGACCGCCAGCACCAACCTCAGCGTATCGGGTCGCACGACCTACACCTACACCAAATTCGGAACCCTGGATGGCGGCTCGTCGCTGACCACCTTCCTGTCCTCCACTTCGACCCCATGGGTGTGGTGCATCAACGTCAGTTCACCGACAGGCCTGGTTCGGATCGGCACGAAAGATTCAAGTGTCAGCAACGCCAGCTGCAATTACCGCCGAGGATAATCCGATGTCCTTCCGACCCAAAGCCAGACCCAAGGATGGGTTCAACCTGATTGAACTTCTGCTGACACTTAGTGTCCTGGGTGTTGTACTGGCAGGCCTGTCCAGGATCATGATTGCCGAAAATAAGCTCTCTTTACAAACCAGCCGTGACCTGGCCATCCGCGATGCACTTAATCAGAACAATCAATTGCTCCGCTCTGAAATCGCCCTCTCCAGCCGCATCACCACCAGCACTGCAGGACTCAGCAACACCTGCAACTCCGATCCCATACCCTCAGTGGTGCTGGTCGGCCCGGGGGATGCCTGGCGCATCAGCTATGGCATTCGCAACGCAACAGATACAGAAAAAAGCAGCGAATGGTTTGGACCGGCCCTGCTGATCCGCTGTGGTAAGCCCTACAGCGCCAGCGCCGGTGGCATCGATGTCCTCCAGACAGAAACCAAAACCGTAGCCCTTGATCGCCTGGTCTCCAGCACGGGCTTCAGTGCAACCGTGGCTGCAGGAAACTACGCCAGCAAAAACGCCAGCATCACCCTGAACTTGCTTTCGGATTCCGGCAAAACCATATCCACCACCCTTCAGGCTGGCATCGCAGGCAATCAACTGTATGGAACCCTGGAAAATCCAACCGTAACCTGCTCATCGCCCAGCTACCTATGCAGCGACAGCACTGATGACATTGACAACTACCGTCCGCCGGAAACAACAACCACAATTACCGGCAGTACATCCAAAGAAGTCGTCGTCTTCTTCCCCAAAAAGACATCAGAATACAGCATCTCGAGCAATCAAACCTGTAACACCAGCCAATGCGTGATCGGCAATGTCACCATTAAAAACGCCTCACTGCTTGTGTTCGCCGACAAAGAGTGGAGGCTACCGTCTCCCTGATGCAACGCAAGGTTGTCAAGCCCAAAACGGCCTTTCCCTCCTGAATGCATGGGCCATTTTTATAATGAAGAACTCCGGGCCTTGAACGTCGTCGAAGTGGATCTTGATCCAACCGTACTGGCCAAGTTCACGGCTCTACTGCAAACCCCCCTCGACCCCCACGACTTCTGCACCGCCTCACCCCCCTGGAGCAGTGATATCCGCTGGCTCTCCGCCAACAGCCTGCGCTGCTTTCGCTTCTTCCAGGCTGGTTTTGATCAGCTGGGACTGGCCCAGGTTGTGGAGCCCTGGCTGGATCTGAACAAACGGGTGATGATGTACTCGGGCTTTCTGGTGATGCGCAGCAACTGCCAGCAGGCCGATCTGCACGTGGATTGGAACAACACCAACAATCAGGCGTTCACCTGCATCACCCCGCTGACCGATCACGCGCCGGACTTCGGCTTGCTGTATCAGCGGCGCGATGGCTCCCTGGCCACCTACACCTACCGCCCCGGCAAGGCGCTGGTCTTCGGCGAACGCTTCCTGCACTCCACCCGACCGGGCCAATCCCAGGAGCCGGTGGTGCTGCTCTCCTTCACATTCGGCACCGACAAGATGGACCACTGGCCGGCCATCGCCGAAACCGCCGCCGCCCAGGGCAATCTCGTCCGCCTACCCAACGGCACCTTCCAGGTGCACGACATGGACTGACGACCCCGAGCCGACTGAACGTCCTTCTATCCCGTTTCCCCGGGGCTGACGCCAACCCAGCCAAGCATTCGGCTGACGTCATGCCCTACAGCCATCAGACCGGCACGGATTGAGCGGAAGCCGTTGCAGCGCAGCCGGTTCAACGCCAAGGTGCGCAGCAGGGCCAAGACCTGAACTCCATTGCGTCTCCTTGAACGAGG
>CAIKWV010000180.1 GCA_903831165.1 uncultured cyanobacterium | reverse complement strand
CGGCCCATCCCAGTTTCTCTTCGCGCCATGGCCAAATCCGCCCAGGACGTTCTTCGTCAGATCAAGGACGAAGGGATTGAGCTGATCGATCTCAAGTTCGTCGATCTCCATGGCAAGTGGCAGCACCTCACGGTCTGCAATGACCTGATCGATGAAGCCGCCTTCAGCGAGGGCGTGGCCTTCGACGGCTCTTCGATCCGCGGCTGGAAGGCGATCAATGAGTCGGATATGGCGATGGTGCCGGATCCGAACACCGCCTGGATCGACCCCTTCTACAGCCACAAGACCCTCAGCCTGATCTGCTCGATTCAGGAGCCGCGCAGCGGCAAGCCCTATGGCCGCTGCCCCCGCGCCCTGGCCCAGAAGGCGCTGGAGTATCTGGGCTCAACGGGCCTGGCGGACACCGCCTACTTCGGTCCCGAGCCCGAATTCTTCATCTTTGACGATGTTCGCTACAAGAGCAGCAACGGCAGCAGCTTCTACAGCGTCGATTCGATCGAGGCCGCCTGGAACACCGACCGGGTCGAGGAGGGAGGCAACCTGGCCTACAAGGTGCTGCTGAAGGAGGGCTATTTCCCCGTTGCACCCAACGACACCCTGCAGGACATCCGCAGCGAAATGCTGCTGACCATGGCCTCCCTCGGCGTGCCGGTGGAGAAGCAGCACCACGAGGTGGCCACCGCCCAGCATGAGCTCGGCATCAAGTTCGCGGAGCTGATCAGCGCCGCCGACAACGTGATGATCTACAAGTACGTGGTGCGCAATATCGCCCGTAAATACGGCAAAACCGCCACCTTCATGCCCAAGCCGGTGTTTGCGGACAACGGCAGCGGCATGCATGTGCACCAGAGTCTCTGGAAGGCGGGCCAGCCCCTGTTCTTCGGTGAGGGGACCTACGCCGACCTCTCCCAGACGGCCCGCTGGTACATCGGTGGCCTGCTCAAGCACGCCCCCAGCTTCCTGGCCTTCACCAATCCCACCACCAACAGCTACAAGCGCCTGGTGCCCGGTTTTGAGGCGCCGGTGAATCTGGTGTATTCCCAGGGCAACCGCTCGGCGGCGGTTCGCATCCCGCTGACCGGCCCCAACCCCAAGGCCAAGCGACTGGAGTTCCGCTCCGGCGATGCCCTGGCGAATCCCTACATCGCCTTCTCGGCGATGCTGATGGCGGGCATCGATGGCATCAAGAACCAGATTGACCCCGGCGATGGCACCGATCTCGACCTGTTCGAGCTTTCCGCTGAAGAGCTCGCCAAGATCTCGACCGTGCCCGCCTCGCTCAATGGCGCCCTGGAAGCCCTCGATCGCGACAAGGACTACCTGCTGGCCGGTGGTGTCTTCACCGAAGACTTCATCAACAACTGGATCGCCCTCAAGTACGAGGAAGTGCAGCAACTGCGCCAGCGGCCCCACCCCCACGAGTTCGTGATGTACTACGACGCCTGAGGGCGGCGGCTCCATCGGAGCGCAGTCCATACCCCGGCCTCCGCCGGGGTTTTTTCATGGCCAGCGCTGCCGTCGCCGGGCCCTCGATTCCCGTTTCAACCTGTTGGAATGGCAGCACTTGATCACGCCCCTGCCTCCGTGCCCGAAACCCTCACCAAGCTGGCCTACCGCACGATGCAGCAGGGCAAGAGCCTGATGGGTCTGGCCCACAAGGAGGCCAGCACCCGGCTGATGGGTTTGCTGGCCCCGGATGGTTCACCCAAGACCGAGCCGCTGCCGGACGAGGTGCTGGACGACCTGCGCCGTGCGATGGAACGGCTGATCGAGCTGGACTGGCAAGAGGCCGAGCAGGGCATCTACCCCACCTCGTTGCTGTTCGATGCCCCCTGGCTGGACTGGGCCAGGCGCTACCCGCTGCTGTGGCTGGATCTGCCGCTGACCTGGCGCCGGCGCCAGGAGCGCAACGTACGCGATCTGCCCAGTCACGTGAACAGCGAGGCCTACCCCGCCTACTACCTCCAGAACTTCCACCATCAGACCGACGGCTACCTCAGCGACCATTCCGCCGCCCTCTACGACCTGGGGGTGGAGATTCTCTTCAACGGCACCGCCGATCCGATGCGGCGGCGAATCCTCAAGCCACTGCGCCGGGGCCTGAACGCCTTCGCCCATCGGCCCGCCAGCTCCCTGCGCGTGCTGGACGTGGCCACGGGCACCGGCCGCACCCTGCGCCAGCTGCGCGGCGCCCTGCCCCAGGCCCAGCTGGTGGGCCTGGACCTCTCCAGCGCCTATCTGCGCCAGGCCAATCGTTGGCTGTCGCAGCTGCCGGGTGAACTGCCCCAGTTGGTGCAGGGCAATGGTGAGGCCATGCCCTTCGCCGACGGTTGCTTCCAGGCGGTCAGCTGCGTGTTCCTGTTGCACGAACTGCCGGCCGAAGCCCGTCAGAACCTGATCCAGGAGGCCTTCCGTCTGCTGGAGCCGGGCGGTGTGCTGGTGCTGGCCGATTCGGTGCAGTTGCAGGATTCACCGCAGTACAGGCCGGCGATGGACAACTTTCGCCGCATCTTCCACGAGCCGTACTACCGCGACTATCTCAGTGATTCGATCGAAACCAGGCTCGACCAGGCGGGCTTTGAGGCGATCTCGGCCGTCTCCCATTTCATGACCCGGATCTGGTCGGCGCGCAAACCGGCCTAACGCTGCAACACCCAGGCCAGGATCAGGCCCAGGCCGCCCCATCGCACCGCCTGCCAGAACCGTTCAGCGCCCTGGCGGCTGGATCGCAGTCCCGAGGGCAGGGGATCGAGCAGCCGCTGGGCGAGGGCCAGCCGCTGACGCCGCCGCCGCATCAGCGCCCCGATCGGCTCCGGCGGTGGCTGACGCTGGCTGAGACTCAGCACGGCGGCCAGATGATGCAGCACCCCCGGCGGTGCCAGCCGGGGGTGGGAGCGACGGGGGGAGGGCCGGGAGGACGGACGGTTCATGACGAGGGCCTCAGCGGGGGAGCCCAGACAGCCCACCCCTGGGCGCCAGGATGGAGGCCAGCCCCCGTCTCCGTCCAGTGGTCACCCCAGGGATCCAGTCCGAGTCCAGCCGAAGCCAGCAGCGGCAGCAATGGCCCGAAGGGGCCCTGGAGCTGGCCGAGGGGCTGCAGCGCCGCCTGGTGATCAATGACCGGGACTGGCATGCGCTCAAGGCCCAGCGCTGCCGCCGGGCCAGCGAACAGATCGCCGCCGCCCTGGTCCAGCTGCTGGCGGCCGACCAGCCGGCAGAACGCAGCCTCACCCCGGCCCGCAGCGAAGCCATCGCCCTGCTGGAACACGCCATCGGTTGGCTGAAGGCCGACGTCAGCGACCCGGGCTGCCCCAGCCACGGCCACTGAACAGGGGCGTAGGGCGTTCCGGCCGGCGGGCCGCCAGCTGCAGGCGATTGCCACGGGCACTCCAGCGCACGTCATCAAAACAGTGGTGGATCAGAAACAGGCCCCGGCCGTTGAGGGCATCCAGCGCCTCCGGTAGCTCATGACGACGTGCCGGCAGGGGCATGCCCGGTCCCTCGTCCTGGATCTGCCAGACCAGCCAGCGAGGGGTCACGATCAGCCTGACCCGCAGGCATTTGCCGGGGTCACAGCCATTGCCATGGCGTACCGCATTGACCAGCGCCTCCTGCAGCCCCAGCTGCAGCTGGGCCAGCCGCGTCGCACATTCGACGGGCTCCAGCAGAATTTCGAGCAACGGCGCCAGCTGCAGCGTCGATGGCGTGATGAAATCGGCCCAGCGCAAAGGCATATGCGGGTTCGCCTGCAGACATCTGCGGGTCCGGTTCGACCCTAGCCCGATGCACGCCCCAGGGCAGCATTGGTGCGCTGCAGCAGCGCCGGATGCTGGAGCAGGGCATCCATCAGGCGCACACCGCGCAACTGATTCACCAGGGGCATGTGGCCCTCCGGCGCCTCCAGCGACCAGGTGAAGGAGCCGGGGTAGCGGGTCCAGCGGCCGTCCTGTTTCCAGCCCAACCGGGGCCAGAGTCGCTCCCATTGGCCGCCGCAGGCCTGCAGCAGCCGGCCCTGCACCGAAAAACCGAAACGGCCGCGGGAATAGCAGAACCACAACCGATCCAGGGACTCCAGATCCACCGAGGGGATCGTCGCCACTTCGCTGTAGAAGACGTAGCCGCGCTGTTCCGCACCCGTTCCCGCCAGCTGGCGCAACAGGGCGCTCGTCAGCCGATCGGCCTGCTCCAACTCCAGCCGCATCAGATGGTGCTGCAGCGGGGCAAAGTCGAGGCCGGCGGCGCTGCCGACCGCCAGCCAGCCGCCGGGATGACGGGCCTGAAAGGCCTGGGACTGGTCCGCAGCAGCGCCAGCCAGATAGAGCTGCACCAGCAGTCCCGCGGCCCAGTCATCGCCGGTGGCATCGAGATGATCGAGCTGGTCGGGGATCAGGGGCAGCAACTCATCGCGTCGCTGCTCGAGTTGTTCCATCAGGCTGCGGCGCTGGCGCTGCGAGCCGGAAAGAAAGCGTTCGAGCAGCTGATCGGCGCGGGCGGTGCTGGTGACCGGGGGACCGGAGAGCATGGAGAACGGTCTGCCGAAGTGACATGCGGCCGCGGGCCGTCGGCTTGGGCCCACTATGTCAGGCAGATCAGAATCACGGGAGAGGTCGCCAGCTGGGTCATCGGTCGGTGCCCTGCCTAGGATCCCGTTTTCGCCAAGGGTCATGGCCGCCGCCATTCAGTTCTTTCGGGGCGTGGACGAACCGGTCGTGCCCGACATCCGGCTGACCCGCTCCCGGGATGGCCGCACCGGCCAGGCCCTGTTCGTGTTCGAGGAGCCGGTGGCGCTGGCGCCGGAAACCATGGGTGACATCACCGGTATGTTCCTGGTGGACGAGGAGGGCGAGCTGGTGACCCGCGAGGTCAAGGCCCGCTTCGTCAATGGCAAGCCGTTTGCCCTGGAGGCCACCTACACCTGGAAGACCACCGCCGATTTCGAGCGCTTCATGCGCTTCGCCCAGAGCTATGCCGACAGCCATGACCTGGGCTTCGCCGGCAAGGAGGAGGACGAGGGTCCGGCCGAGAACGGAGAAGCGGACGCTTGAAATTCGGCCAGTGGCTGGGACTGATCGCCCTGGCGGCAGCCCTGCTGCTGCTGTGGAGTCTGCGGCACGCGGTGCTGTTGATCTTCGCGGCGGTGGTGCTGGCCATGGCCCTGTGCACGTTGGTGGGGGCTGTTCGCCGGCGCCTGGGGCTCTCCAGGACCTGGTCCCTGCTGCTGAGCCTCCTGAGCCTGGTGCTGGTGGTGGCCGTGGCGGGCGCCGTGATCGTGCCACCGTTCATTGAGCAGTTCAGCCAGCTGATTGAAAAGCTGCCCAAGGCGGCCAGCCTGTTGTTGTCGTTGCTGCAGCAGGGCCTGGAGCGGGCCTCGAGCATGATTTACGGCACGTCCGGCAGCAGCCCGGACTGGCTGGCTGGTGGTTTCGGGCCGACATCTGAATCCGGCACTGGACTGCCCTCGGGCCTTGGGGAGGGCTTGCTCAAGGTCCTGGGCTTCGCCGGCAACATCGGCCCCGCTCTGCTGCAGACCCTGATTGTGCTCGCCGTCGCCCTGATGATCGCCGCCCAACCCGAGGCCT
>CAIKWV010000179.1 GCA_903831165.1 uncultured cyanobacterium | reverse complement strand
CCCTCGCTGTGGCAGCGATCGACGAAGGCACGGAACTCATCGGGGGAGCCGAAGCGGCTGGTGGGGGCATACCAACCCGTCACCTGATAGCCCCAGGAGCCATCGAAGGGATGCTCCGAGATCGGCATCAGTTCGATGTGGGTGAAGCCTCGGGCCTTGACGTAGGGGATCACCTTGTCAGCCAACTCGGGATAGGTGAGCAGGCGGGCACCGGGCTTGAGGTCGGCCGCCGGCACGGGCGGACGCGGTGTGCCATCGGCCTCGATGTAGGGGCTGTCGGCGGCGGCGTGCATCCAGCTGCCGAGATGCATCTCGTAGACCGCGATCGGTTGATCGAGCGGATTGCGATGGTCCCGCTCCTCGATCCAGGAGCTGTCATGCCAGTGGTACTGGCCCAGTTGATCGACCACCGAGCCGTGGTTGGGACGGACTTCGGCCCGGAAGCCGTAGGGGTCGGTCTTTTGGTAGCAGTGGCCGTTCTGGGCCCGCACTTCGTACTTGTAGATCTCGCCGCGCTTTAGCCCGGGGATGAACAGTTCCCAGGTGCCGCCGAGGCGCTGCTGCATCGGGTGATGGCGGCCATCCCAGCTGTTGAAGTTCCCCAGCACCGAGACGCTGCGGGCATTGGGAGCCCACAGGCAGACCTGCACGCCGGCAACGCCATCCCGTTCGCCCACATGGGCGCCCATGCGCTGCCAGCTGTGGTGGTGGGTGCCCTGGGAGAAAAGGTGGCGATCGAGTTCGCCCATCCATTCGTGCCGGAACGACCAGGGGTCGTGTTGTTCATGTTCGATGCCGCCGCGCAGCACCCGCACCCTGTAGGCGCAGCCGGGATCAGCGGCCACATCGGCCTCGAAGATCCAGGGATGGTTGGGATTGTGCATCGGCTGGCTGCTGTCCCCGTGCAGCAGCTCCACCCGTTCGGCTTCGGGCATCCAGACCCGCACCACCCAGCCACCGCCCTCAACCGGCTGGGGTCCCAGCAGAGAAAATGGATGGTCGTGGCGGCACTCCGCCAGCCTCTGGGCGTCGTCGATCATCCATTCGAGGCTGAGTGGAGCCATGGCCGAGGCTTGATACGACGCGCACGGAGCCTACGGCGCCCTGGTCCCGGCCGATCCCAGCCCTGTCAGGGCCCGGGAACCTTCGCCGGTTGGGGATCCGGATCGGTGGGGAAGTCGACGCCGATGATCTGGTTGCGCTCGTTGAGGGACACAAACAGGTTGTCGGTGAGCCGGTTGAACTGGGTGTTGACAATCACCAGCTTCATCGAGGCCGTGCTCTCGGCCTTCCAGATTTTCTTCACCCGCACGAAATTGCCGGTGAGACGCTGCAGGTTCTGCCACTTCTTCTGAAGGGTGGCCTGGGAGATGTCCTCCTGCAGCGAGGAACTGAGGAAGCTGCTGGCCGTGATGAATTCACCCTTGGTCAGGGCCGTCATGAAGGCGCCGACCACCTTTTCAGCGTCGAAGTCCTGGGCATTGATGTTGTAACCCTCAAGCTTGCCCTCGCCATCGATCACCATCGTCAGTTCCCGGCTGCCGGCGCTGGTGAGGATCCGGGCATCGACGCTGCTGGAATCAACCCCGGGCTGAATGGCGGTGATCGTCCAGCTCAGCAGCTTCGGCATCCGCTTGATCGACTCGGCCACCATCGCCGGACTGCTGACCCGCTGCAGTCCCGGTGCAAATTGGTTGAAGCGGGCCTGGGCATCGCCGCTGCGCACGGCGATCAGGATGCGTTCGGCTGCGGCCCGGGCTGCTTCTTCGACCATGGCGGCGGTCGGTTCGGCCCGATGGTGGGACGGGATCGCCGCCGGTTGGGCTGCGGCCGCTGCACCGGTCACCCCAGTCCCAAGCCCTGCGGCACTGATCAGGATCAGCGCTGGCAGCAGGCGAAGACTGGGGACGTTGAACGGGCGGAGCATGGAGGCGAGCTCGAATCGCCTCAGTTTGCCCCAGAAATCAACCGGCCCCCGAAAATGCACTGGTCTCCAGCAGGGGCTCCAGCCAGAACCGGGAACCCTGGAGGTCCAGCTCGATCGTGATCACCCGATGCTGCGATCCCACGCCCCCCTGGGGCAAGCGGCCATCGCCCGGGTTGACGGCGATGGCCGGCCAGGCCGCTGGCGCGAGCGACAGGCGCAGGCAATCACCGCCTGCAAGGCTGGCATCCAGGGGCTGGAGCGCCAGCTGTCGCTCTCGGCCAGCACGGGCGGTCTCCCCCAGCAGGCGCAGGCCGCCGCTGGTCAGCTGCCGCACGGCTCCGTCCCGCTGCAGCACCGACAGGCAGGCCCAGAGGTCGAATCCCGGTTGATCGGCCCAGGCCATCAACCGCAGGCGCGGCTTGCCCAGCAGGCGCAGCGGCGACGCCAGCACGGGGCCGGTGAAGCAGGCCACCTCGGGCCGCTGATCCAGGTCGCGGCGATCGACCACTCCGGGATCGGGGCCCAGGTGACCGCCCCGGCTCGGGGTCGGCCGCCAGGGGTCGTGAACGAGGGTCAGCAGCCCCGCTTCGTGTTTCTGCTCCACAGGCAGGGCCAGCAACCGGCCCGCGTCAGTGCGGATGCCGGCCAGGCCGTCGCTGGTCAGGGTCCAGCCCCGGGCGGCGATCGGCTCGGGCGGGGGCGCCTGGGTCCGCCAGTGGCCGGTGAGGATGCATTGCAGGGCCAGTTCCCCCACCCCGCCGGGCTCGACCCCGCCCGCTGTCGCCGGGCCCTGGGTTGTCCTGGCAGCCGGCTCCCCCCCCGCCCCCCGCTCCTGCGGGCATGGCGCTGACAGTTTTGAAGCGATCGAGTGGTGTGTGGTCGCCCGCTGCCCGGACGTCGAAGGCCCGGAGGCAGCGGGCGGGTCGCTCTGTTGGGGTGCCAGCAGATGGCGCCGAAAAAATTCAAGCTGCAGGGCGTCGATGCCGCCCTGCCAGTCGAGGTGGGTCCAGGCGCCGATGCGCAACTCCGGCTGACCGCCCGCCGCCACGGCCAGTCGGTGCAGATCCAGCACGCCGTTCAGGTGGGGATCGTGCCAGCCACCCACCAGCAACATCGGCCGCCGCAGCAAGGCCGGGGCCACCGGGTGGCGGCACCACCCCTCGTCCTGCCCGGGATCGCGCCGCAGCCAGTCCAGCCCCATCCCCTGTGGATCGTGCCGTTCCAGCAGCGCCATCCCATCGCGCAGATAGGCGCCGCTCTCGAGGCAGCGGCGGATCTCCAGCCAACCGGCTCCATCCTGTCGCCGCCGACAACCCTCGGCCGCCAGCTGCAGCCCCCAGCCCAGGCCCAGACTCCACCAATGGGCGCCCCCCTCGCTGGCCCAGTGCAGGCGCTCGTCCAGGCCGCACATGGCCGGCACCAGGCAGTCGGGCAGACAGGGGCCTTCGCCCTCGTTGAGCAGCTGGGTGAGCCCCTGGTACGAAAAGCCGTAGGTGCCGACCCTGCCATTGCTGCCCTCCAGGTTCCGCGCCCAGAGGACCGCTGCCGCCCCGTCAGCCCCCTCCTGGCGGAAGCCCCGGAAATCGCCGCCGGAATCACCGCGCCCGCGCACGTCCTGCACCACCACCAGAAAGCCCGCTCGGGCATACCAGCTGGGGTGGGCGTAGGTGACGGTGGAGGCGATCGCCCGGCCGTAGGGCTGGCGCATCAGCAGGACGGGCCAGGGGCCTTCACCGTCTGGTCTGAAGATGCGGCTGGCCAGGGGGACGCCGTCCGCGGTCCACATCACCAGGTCGCAACCTGGAGCCATTCAGCGCACGTCCGGGCAATACAGGCCGATGACATAGGTGGTCAGCACTTCGGCGTCCATGGTGCTGAGGCCCTGGCTGCTGGCGACCTGGGCCAGGGATTGGGGCGAGGTGGCCGAACGGCCCTCGGCGTTGAGCTGCTTGAACTGGGCGCACAGCTGCTTGGCCAGCTGGGGATTCTGCTTGACCGATTCGAGCAGGGCGGAGGCGGCGCCCACCGGTGCCAGTGGGGCCAGGGTCAGCCCCAGCACCAGGACGCCTGAAGCCAGCCAGCCGGAAACCAAAGTGCGGGCGTCAGCCCGATCGCTGCTCAGCGCCAGCGCACGGGGCCTGGGGGCCAGGTGGAGGGGCATGGGGTTCACGCTGGAATGGCGGGGCATCGCTGCCTCCCAGGGATTTATCCATTTCAGGGACCCGGCGGCCTCGCCGGTGTTCGGTCGGGGTCAGTTCGGCGAGCGACTGGCTGGACCCCGGGCCTGGCGGATCCAGTGACGCACCTGGGCTGGCTCGATCGCGACCGCCGCCCGTCCCATCAGCTGGCGCTGAAAGCGGCCCAGTTGCAAATGCAGGCGATCGGGATCCGCTTGAGCCAGTCCTTGCCGATTGGCAATGCCGGAATAGAGCAACAGGGCCGCATCAGCTGGAGCGATGCCGACCTCGACCACCAGCCGCGCCTGGCCCCGTAGCTTGATCAGGCGGGCTTCGCTGGCCCCACCGGAGCGGGCCAGCTGCCGCAGGTTGCTGTCAGCGAGTTGGGCCAGGGACGGCCAGTCATCGATGCCGTGGGCCTGGAGCTGGGCCGCCTCGCGGCTGAAATGGGCTGGCAGGCGGAATTCCCAGGCGGGCTCGGGCGTGTTGGCCGGCGAGACTTCGCCCGTCATGGCGTCAGCGTGACATTGCTGTTGGCCAGATCCCGCACGGCCTCAGCCAGCACCACGGGCCGGGCCGTTCCGTCGGCGCTGGTTTCGATGGCCCGCAGCCGCACCCGCACGAAGCCGTCGGCGCTTTTGCGGCCGCCGCCATGGAGATTGCTGGCCACCTGAATCACGCTCGGTTCGATCGCCTTCGGGTCCAGGTTCCGGGGGGCCGCGGCGATCACCAGATCCCCGCCACCGTCGAACACCACCGGCGCCACCACGGCGCCGCTGATGGTCACTCTCGGGGTGTAGCTGATCGAGAAGGCCAGGCAGGAGATGGCCAACAGGCCGGTGAAACTGGTGATGCCCACCAGCCGGAAGCGCGTTCCCCAGCGCAGTACGAACCCCGCCACGGTGGCCAGGATCAGCAGCCCGCTGGCCAGGCCCAGCCACTTCGCGGCCACGAACAGGATCGGATCGGCGGCCATCGGCACTGGGGGGGGCTGTTCAACCTCCTTATATTGCGGCCGACCGCGCCGGAGATCGACCTGGGCAGATGAGTTGGCTGCCCAGAAACTGGATCCGCCTCCTGCGGAGAGCCGCGCCCGGCAGCCGGCCACTGCAGCCCCAGCTCGCCTGGCGAGGGCGACCTCGCTGGCTGCGCCGATCGGCCTGGCGGCGTCGACTCGCTTGGCGCCGTGTCTCGGCGGAACCGGCTGCATCCCCACCGTCGAGACAGCCGGCCGCCGTGGAGCCTGGTGGGCCCAAGCCTTTGCCCCGGCGCGGCGCTGGCGCCCGGCCGGGAACCAGCGTGCTGGTCGGCGGCAGTGTCCTGGTCGCTGGAGTCGCGGGCCTCTGGCTCGCCTCGGACCGGATCCTGGCTGGTCTTTATGAACACTGGCGGCCGCGGCTGGAGCGGCAGGTCAGCACGATCATGGGCCGGCCGCTGCAGCTCGGCCCTTACTGCGGCATCAGTGCCGATGGCCTCTGCGTGGGGGCCAGTCGGTTTCTGGCCGGTCCCCAGGATGGCTCCACGGCCGAAGTCCGGCGCGGGCATGTGTGGCTGGACCCGCTGGCCAGCTGGCGCAGCCGCAGCCTGGTGCTCGACCTCAGCTTCAGCGATGCCCGTGCCGATCTGCGGCCCAATGCCCGGGGCCAGTGGTGGGTGCTCGGGACCTTGCCTCCGGGCGGTACACCGCCGCGCCTTGATCTGCGTTTCCGGCTGCTGCAGCCAGCGGCCGTACGGATCTGGGGACTGGGCCGGGGGGAGCGGCCGATCGAGTTGGCCGCAGCCGGCCAGGTCGGTCTGCGGCCCCACCAGCGCCAGATCGATGGCCGGGCCAGGCTGAGCGCACCGGGCCTGGCCGGTTCGGCCCTGCTGGTGGGCACCGGCCAGTGGCAGAAGCGCAGCTGGCGCCTGCAGGTCAGCCCCCAGCAGCTGCCGATCGCTTCCCTGGGCCGGTTTGTGCCGCTGCAGGGTCAGCTTGGCGGCCATGCCGATGGCCAGTTCTCCCTCACGCTCGAGCGGGGAGTGGCGGGTTGTCAGGGGCAGGTGACGCTGTCGGATGTGCGCTGGCAGCAGGCCGCGCCCATGCAGCCGTTGATCGCGGAGCGGCTGCCGCTGAGCTGCCTGGAACAGCGACTCACCCTGGCGCCGAGCCGCTGGCAGTTCGGCGCCTGGGACGGCCAGGCCTCCGGCCGCATCGACGCCGATCGATCCCTGGCTTTGCGCCTGTTGGCGCGGCCCCCCGTCGCCCAGGTCCGGCAACTCGGCCGCAATCCGATCCAGGCCTCCCTGCAGGGCCGCTGGCGCTCGGGCCGGTTGCAACAGGCCCAGCTGCGGGCCTGGCGCGGCCTGTCGCACCTGGCGCTCAGCGGCGACCTGGGTCGCCAGCTGGATCTGGCCGGGTCCTGGCACCTGAATCCCGTTGATCTTCCCCGCGGTCAGCAGCTGCCGGATTGGTTGCGCCAGCAGCCCCTGGAGGGTCGTCTCGTGGCGACGGGACCCCTGCGCCAGCCCAGCCTGCAGGTGGACACCGCCCTGCAGCGCTCCAATCCGGTGCTGGGCAACTGGCAGGCCTCCGTGCGCCTGGCCGAGGGGCAACTGCAGCTGCGGCGTCTCGCGTCGGAGCATCTGCTGGCGACGGCCTCCCTGCCCCTGACCCTGGAGGCGGGACGGGGGCTGCGCGCGGGAGATCTGGAGGCCAGCTTCAGCCTGCTTGATTTCCCCCTCGCCCGCCTCAGCCGCCTGGTCGGTACCCGGTTGCAGGGCCAGCTCGATGCGGAGGGTCGGGTGCACGGGGCCCTCCATGCCCTGGTGCCCGATCTCCAGCGGCTGGTGGTGCGCCGGCCCGGGGCCGGTCCGCTGCTGCTGGAGGAGACCTGGGGCGGCCAGCTGACCGGCAACAGCGCTGGAGGCGGCCAGTTGCGCCTTCAGGCCCTGTCCCCGGACCCCGACGGCACGATCACGGCCCAGCTCGATCGCCGCTGGCATCCGATCCACATCGCCCTGCAGCGCCAGGGCGGCAGCCTGGAGCTCAGCGGCAACCTGAAGCGCTATCGCTGGCAGGCGCGGGATCTGCCCCTGCACGGGCTCTCGCTCGCCCTGGGTCGCAACCGTCCCTTTCAGCCCCTGGACGGGGGGCTCACCGGGTCGGGCAGCCTGGCGCTCCAGCCCCTGGCCTTCGCTGGCGAGGTGGGGCTGGATCATCCCCAGTTCCTCGGCCTCGGAGGCCGCAGCATCCGGGCCGAGGTGGCCTACACCGATCGCCACTACAGCCTCAAGGGCACGGTCGAACCCCTGGCGGCCGGCAGCATCGATGTGGCCCTCAAGGGTCAGTGGGCGGGGCCCTTCGAGGCCCGCTTCCAGGCGACGGATCTCTCCTCCCTGCTGTTCCGCCAGCTCCAGCAGGCCTGGGCCGTGTGGCGGGGGGCGCCCCTGCCCCGCCGGCGCAGCGCGGCGGACCTCGGTGTGGCGGCGATCGAAACCCTGGGGAGCTCGATCCAGCAGCAGCTGCTGGTGCTGCAGGACGTGCAGGAGCGGCTCGATGTCTGGGATCAGCAGCGGCGTCAGGCCACCCGGGCCGAACGACTGTCGCGTCTGCAGATGCGGCTGGATGCGGATCTGGCCATCCGCGGCCCCGATCTGCGCCGGGCCCGGGCGGAACTCAAGGCCAGTGGCCATCTGTGGCTGGCCCTGCGGGACCGGGATCTGGCCCTGTCCCACGACCCGTTCCAGGTGCAGCTGGAAGGTTCCCTGTTCGCCGGCGATGGCAGCTTCGATGTCTCGGGTGTGTCCCTGTCGCTGCTGGCGCTGCTGACACCGGTCCCCTCGAGCCTGCGGGGCCAGCTGGGTCTGCGCGGGCGCTATCGGCTGGGTTCCGGCCAACCCGAACTGGCCCTGGATCTGTCCTTGGATGACGCCGGCCTCGGTCAGCAGGCCCTGAGCCTCGACCGCGGTCATGTGGAGCTGAAGGCCAAGGGGCTGCAGGTGGATCTGGCCCTGCGGGCCGCCGGCGCCTCCAGCAGCGTCGATCTGGCGGGGGTCATCCCCCTGGAGCGGGACAGTGACAACCTCGAACTGCGTCTGGCCAGCCGGGGCGATGGCCTGCGCTTCCTCACCGATCTGACGGGACGGGCGCTGGTCTGGCGCAAGGGCAGCGTCGATTTGCAGCTGCTGGTGCGTGGCAGCCTCGCCGATCCGATCGCCAATGGTTTTCTGCGCTTGCGCGACGGCGACTACGAGCTCGTCGGCCAGTCCCTGCAGGGGGTGGAGGCCACGGTGCTGTTCGATTTCGAGCAGATGCTGGTGCAGGATCTGCGGGCCCGGGTCGGCAAGCGCGGTCGGATCCACGGCGAGGGCCGACTGGGGCTGATCCATGCCCTCAGCAACGAGCCGACCCTGGCGGTCACCCTCGAGAATGTGCCCTTCGCCCAGTCCCGGATCGCCGCCATGGCGGCGGGGAAACTGACCCTGGCGGGCAGCCTCGTGGCCCCCAGGCTCGGCGGCGATGTGGCGATCAGCAACGGCACCATCAACGCCCAGCCGGGCCAGTTGGGTCGCCCCGAGCAGGGGGCGGGGAGCACACCCACTGGCGCCCAGGCCTCGGATGGGGGGCTGCGGGTTCAACCCAGTTCCATGAACGAATTGCTACAGCGCCGCTGGGACTTCAGCCAGCCCCTGGTGTTGCTCGGACCCGATGTGGAGTCCACCACCAATGCCGCCCTCCAGGACTCGATTCCGAACCTCCCCTGGCTCAGCTTCGACAACCTGGTGCTGCGCTTCGGTCCGGCGCTGCGGATGGTGCTGCCCAACATCGCCAACTTCAGCACCGGCGGCTCCCTGCGGATCAGCGGCCATCTCGACCCCTCGCTGCGGGCCTCCGGGGTGGTACGCCTGCTCCGAGGGCGCCTCAATCTGTTCACCACCACCTTCAGCCTCGATCCCGACGCTCCGAATGTGGCCGTGTTCACCCCGTCGCTGGGTCTGGTTCCGTATCTGGATATCGCCCTGCGCACCCGCATCGCCGACAGCCTCAATGTGATCGCCCCCAGCGGCGTGGGCCAGGGGGGCGGCAGCAGCCTGGGCTATTCCTCGCTGGTGGAGTCGGAGTCCAAAGGGGGGTTCTCGTCCCTGAACCAGCTGAACCTGATCCTGGTCACCGTCAGTGTCAGCGGCCCTGCGGATCGGATCGCCGAGAACATCCGACTGCGCAGCAGTCCGCCTTTACCCCAGGAACGGCTGGTGGCGCTGATCGGCGGCAATTCGCTGGCGGGGCTCAACGGGGCCCAGGCCGGCACCGCCCTGGCCACCGTGCTGGGCCAGTCGTTGCTCTCGCCGCTGCTGGCCTCCTTCAGTGATGCCT
>CAIKWV010000178.1 GCA_903831165.1 uncultured cyanobacterium | reverse complement strand
CCTGCAGGCCGAAATCGCCGACGAAATGACCCATAGCCAGCAGCAGGAAGAGGTTGAAGCCAGCGGGGAAGTCCAGCAATTGAAGCCCAGGGAAGCCGTTCACACCCTAGAAGACTGCTGAGAACCGCCCGGAACACAGATCAGCGTTTGTCGCGCCCTGTCGAGCGCCTGTGAACGCGGGGTTGGCTGCTGGCGAAGGGGCGATCCAACCAGGCCGAGTCCGCTTTGTGGCCAACTCCTGCACAGCCACCTCGCCGAATGCCCGGCGGAAGGCGGGGTGACGGGGTGCATCCCGGAGCTGCATCCCGGAGCTGCGTCCCTGAGTGCCTGAGGGAGCTGCTGGGCAGGGCTGGATCTCCGGGTTAGCTGAAGGCAACCTGTGAAGGCGCTGTGTGACGGGAAAGCCATGGGCTCGGGACGGGCCCAGGACCCATGGCCATCAACAGCGGACGGGGCAGAACATGCCCCGCCCCGTCAACTGAGACGCGGAAAAATCAATCCTCTTCGTCGGCGGAACCAGCGGGAATCAGGCGAATCTGCTTGCGGCCGAGCTTGATTTCGAACTCATCACCGGGGGCCAGGTCCAGCATGGCCGTGTAGGCCTTGCCCACCAGCAGATTGCCATTGCCCTGCACGGTGGCCACATAGCTGAGCTTGCGGCCGCCCTTGCCACGGCCCTGGCCACCGCCGTCGCCGAGGCTCACACCTTTGGCCTCGAGCAGAGCCTCGTAGAAGGCCGTGAAGTTCAGCCGCTCGGAACCATCCTTCTTGGCGCTGACGTAACCACAGCCGCGCACCAGCTCGGATTTGGAGACGTCGCCGAGTTCCTTCACCTTGGCGAGCAGATCGGAGCCTTTGAGCATGATGAAGTCCAGAAAACCGTTCGCGCCAACTCTATCGAACCGCGGGCCACCTTGCAGCATGGATCTCTGGCAGCAACCTAAAAGTTGCGCGGCATGGCCCCGAACCCTGCCGGCTTCCGATGACGACAGAGACCGATGGTTGCGCAGCTTCCTCCATGCCATTGAGCCGCTGCATGCCTGCCTGCACCCAGCCAATCGCGGCACGATCGATCGCCGCGCCATGGAGCGGACAGCAGCACATTTGCACGGCCCTAGCGCAGGCCTGGTTCAAGCACCTGCCTGGGATTCTCCGGACCAACCCGATGGGGCGGAGGCGGATTGCTGAGCCCTGGCTCCCTGCGCGGCTCCGTACACCGCTGCGGGGGTGACCCCATGGATCCCGGGTCGACGGCTGAGCCCCCCTGTCGAGCCGTGAGCGGCTGGCGGTGCAGGCGCTGATCCGCCAGCAGCCCTGGGCAGCGCGATCAGCTCCCCGCCAGCAGGGACTGCAGCTCCTGTTCCGCCTTCGCCAGGGCCCCGTCCAGGGCCGCCGCGTCACGCCCCCCGGCCTGGGCCAGGTTGGGCCGGCCGCCGCCGCCGCCGCCGCAGAGCTTGGCGATGCCGCCGATGAAGCCACCAGCTTTGGGGCCCTTCGCGATCACCGCCTTACCGAAGGCCGCCACCAGGATCACCTTGCCGAGATCGGCGGGATCGGGCAGGCCACCCAGGACCACCGCTCCACCGTCGCCCAGCTGATCGGCCAGGCCCTGGGCGGCGCTCTGCAGACCGGCACCGTCGACGCCATCGAGCCGGGCCACCAACATCTGAAAGGCACCGACCCCATGGGCCCGGGCCGCCAGGGCCGCCGCCTTCGCCGCCGCCAACTCCTGCCGGACCGCCGCCAGGGCCTTGCCGGTGGCCTTGAGTTCCTCCTGCAGGGCCGCGACCCGCTCGACAATCTCGCCGGGCTGCACCTTGAAGCGATCACCCAGCTGGCGCACCACCTGATCCCGTTCGTTGAGGTAGGTGAGCACCGCGGGACCCGCCACGGCTTCGATGCGGCGGATGCCGGCGGCCACACCGGTTTCGCTGACGATCTTGAACAGGCCGATCTCGGCGGTGTTAGCCACGTGGGTGCCGCCGCAGAGTTCCATCGACACCCCGGGCACATCGACGACGCGCACGACCTCGGCGTACTTCTCGCCGAACATCGCCACGGCGCCGGCGGCCTTGGCCCGTTCGATCGCCATCTCCTGAACCTCCAGCTCGTGGGCCTCGGCAATCCAGCCGTTGATCAGGGTCTCGATCTGCTCCAGTTCCGCCGCCTGGATCGCCCGGGGGCAGTGGAAGTCGAAGCGCAGCCGATCGAAATCCACCAGCGAACCGGCCTGGCCGATGGACGGATCCACCACCTGCTTGAGGGCCGCCTGCAACAGGTGGGTCGCCGTGTGATTGG
>CAIKWV010000177.1 GCA_903831165.1 uncultured cyanobacterium | reverse complement strand
CCGCCGCTGATGGGCCGAAGAATCGGCCCCGAGCGCCCAGACCCTCAGGGCGGTGTACGGGGTGGGCAGGCCACCGGGACCGGCTGGCAGGGGCGCCACGCCGAGCCGCTTGCCCATGGCCCGCTCTAATCGGGGGATGGCAAGGCTGAAACAGGGAATCCAGGCCAGTCGCCCGGACTCCAGCCCCTCGGCCAGCTCCTCGGGCCCGGCCGCCAGATCGACCCGGCTCAGCTGGGCGGCCTGCCCAGCCCTTACACCACACTGAGGGTCTGGGCGCTCGGGGCCGATTCTTCGGCCCATCAGCGGCGGCTCGCCATCGACCTGGCCCGCTTCACCCTGGATCCCGGGGTCCAGCGGGGTCTCGCCCTGGAGAGCCATGTGCTGGTGCCCGTGAATCGCTTCGCGGCCATCCCGGTGGCCAGTTCCGGCCGTCTGGCGGCCTTGGCCGAAGCGCAGCAGCAATACCAGCAGACTTCCATCACCGGTGAAATCCTCCTCGCCACGGCCCGGATGACCCGGATCCTGCCGACCATCGAAAGTGTGATCTCCCAGGTGATGGAGGGGGTGATCTCTCCCCGTCAAGGGGCTGAGGTGCTGCTCAAGTTGGAGTTGAAGCGCTGATGGCCCTGCTGCTGAATGTGGTGCTGGCCTGGCTGGCCTACCTGAATCGTCCCTTTGTGCTGGTTCAGCTGCTGCTGCTCGCGGGCAGCCTGCTGCTGCTGCAGCAACTTCTGCGGCGCTGGCCGACCCTGCGGCGCTTGCCCTGGTCCCTGCCGTTGCTCGCCGGCCTGGGCCTAATGGCTCTGTTGCTGCAACTGGCCGGGCAGCGATCCGGACTGGTGCAGCTGGCCGCGCAGGTCTGTCTGGGTTGGTTGCTGCTCGGCCAGCTGGAGCATCGGCTGTTCCGCCCCCGGCTCCCCAGGGCCCAGTACCAGGTGTTGGTCAGCCGCCTGCTGCGGCCCTGCTTTTTTGGCGTGGTGCTGCTGCAGATTCTGGAGGCCCTGGGCAGCCTGCAGGATCTGGCCGGCCTGCCCCTGGGGGTCTGGTTCGGCAGCCCGATCAGCCTCGGGGATCTGACCCAGGTGCTGGCCCTGCTCTATCTGCTGTTGGTGGGCATGCCGCTGCCGGCAGCCTGGCTGAGCACCCTGCTGAAGCAGTCCCTGAGCCTGAGTGAGGGCAGCCGTCGGGCGTTGGATCAGATCCTCCAGTACGGCATCGTCGTCCTCGGGCTGATCTGGGCGCTGCAGCGGCTGGGCATCAACCAGACCGGCCTGCTGGCCATCGCCGGGGGCTTTTCGGTTGGCCTGGGCTTCGGCATCAAGGAGGTGTTCTCCAACATCGTCAGTGGCCTGTGGCTGCTGATTGAGGGATCGGTGCGGCCCGGCGAGGTGCTGATCCACGACGGCGAGGCCTGTGAGGTGCGCCGCCTGGGGCCCCGCGCCACCACCCTTTGGCGCAGCAGCGACAACGCTGAACTGGTGGTGCCCAACCAGACCTTCTTCACCACCTCAACCACCACCTACACCCGCACCGATCGCCTGCGGCGCTGCACGATCAACGTGGCCGTCGGCCGTCGCTGGGGGCCGCAGCAGGTCGTGGCGTTGCTGGAGGAGATCGCCGCTTCGCTGCCGGAGGTGCTGGCCGAGCCTCCCCCCCAGGCGCGCCTTCAGGAATTCGGCCTCGACACCTATCGCTACAGCCTCACGGTGGCCGTGGGCGACCCGCTGCGGGCGGGGGCCATCAGTGCGGCCCTGCGCCTGGCGATTTGCAGAGGGTTTGCCGATCGGGGGATGGATCCACCCAGCTGAGTTGCAGCCGTTCGATCGAGGCGACCTGGCGGCGGCGCTCCGGTCCGCGAAGACCGGGGCTCAGGCCTGCAGCTGGGCCAGCAGCTGCCGGAACTCCCGCTCCTGGCCCAGCACCCGGGCCTCCTCCAGGGCGCTGGGCACCAGACCCTTCAGCTCGGGGGACAGGCCGCCGGAGCGCTGGGGCATGGCGGCCGCCAGCTGCCGGAAGCGCCGCAGCGCCGAAACGGGCCGCACCAGCAGGCAGACCAGCAGCGCCAGGCCGCAACCCATCAGATAGTCGATCCAGCGGCTGGGGACATACCAGTCCGTCAGCGCTCCGTAGCCGACGAAGGTGACGCCGCTGGAGATCAGGGCCGTGCGCAGATGGGGCACCAGGCCCAGGGCCAGGATCAACGCCGTGGTGCCGCCCATCACCAGGGCCACGGCCACACTGTTGACCCCCATGGTGTTGAACACCAGCCAGGGCATCAGCACCCCCAGGCTGACGCCCACCATGCGGTCGCGGACGCGGCCCAGGGTGGCGCCGAGGCTGTCGTTGAGCAGCAGCACCACCCCGAAGTAGAGGTATTTGGGGTTCACCGCCCCCAGCCCCAGGCCGATGCTCAGGGCCAGGCTGGAGACCACCAGCTTGCGCCAGAAAAACGGGTCGGCAAAGCGGGCCGCCAGGCTGCGGCCGGGCATGGCCACCTCGGCCTCCGCCTCCGGCCCGCTGGCATCGCCGGGCAGTCGCAGGGCCGCCTGCAGGGAGGTCCCCACCGCCAGGCCGATGATCACGGCCAGCAGCTGCTGCCAGGCCCCCAGCCAGGTGGCGTTGGCACTGAGCAGGGGCAGCACGGCCAGCACCGCCAGGATGTTGCGCACCAACATCAACTTGTCCGGCAGGGCCTGGCCCAGGACCTGGGCGCAGACGGTGACCACGGCGAACTGCCACACCGGCGGCCCCTCCAGCAGGGGCTTGAGGGCCGTGCCCAGGGCCAGGCCGAGGGTCACGACGACCGGCAGCAGCACGAACACCGCCGGCGGCCAGCGATCAAAGCGGGGACGCACGATCAGGCCCGAAATGACCACGCCATAGGCGCTGGCTCCGCCGAGGCCGAAGCTCCTGCAGACGACCCAGGTCAGGGCACTGGCCAGGGCCACGACCAGCACCAGCCGCACGGCCAAGGCAGGGCTGCGGCTGAGGTCATCGTCCTCGTGATCGGCGGACGGGCTCAAGGGCGTCGGGCCAGGCTCTGCAACAGCCCGACCAGCAGGCTGATCAGCAGCAGGGCCAGCCAGAACCACAGGCGCGGTGGCTCGGTGCGGCTGCAGAGCAGCAGCAGACCCAGGCTCACCCAGGGCCAGGGCTGCAGCCAGGGGGCCAGCAGGGCCTGGCGCCGCTGTCGGCTGAGGGTTGGACGTCTCATGACCGCGATCCGCTCATCCAGCGCCAGAAGGGCAACAGATAACTCAGGGGTGCTCTGGTTTCCACCTCGGCTTCCACCTCGGCGGGGGTGCGCTGGGGCAGGGGCCGCCCGGGACCAGGGCCCAGGGTCCAGGCCAGGCCGCTGGGGGTGGGGGCGGACTCCAACTGCACCACCGCCAGCACCAGGGGGGCTCCCGTGCGCCCGGGCAACTGGCTGGTCAGATCGCCGCCGTCGCCGAAGGAACGCTGGCGGGCGCTGGCCATCAGATTGGCGGCCTCCTCCTGGCTGCCCACCTCGGTCGCCACATCGGCTATTTCGACACTGTCACTGGACAGACTGATCAGCCGTCCGGGCACCAGGCCGTAGCGCTGTTCGGAGCTGCCGAAACTGTCGCGGCTGAGCAGCTGGGGATTGAGCCGCACGTCGTCCCCCACCTGCAACCGAGTCGCATCGGCTGCGGTGAACAACACGATCGCCAGCCGTTCGCCGTGGCGACCGGGCAGGCCGATGCTGCCCAGCTTCTGGCCTGGCAGCACCGGTTGGCCGGGCAGCACCGTCAGATCCTGCACCTGACCCGCCACCGGGCTGAACACCTCCTGGGCCACGGTTTCACTGGCCAGGGCCGCCCGCTGGGCACGCAGTTCGGCCCGCTGCCCCTCCACAGCGGCCTGTTGGGCGATCAGCTCCGCCTGGCGGGCGTCCAGGGCGCTGAGGTCGGCCCGATTGCGCAGCCAGAGATCCTGGGCGCCCACCCACAGGGGGCTGTAGCGGGCGACGACGTCATCACGGCGCAGCTCCTCGAGCGCCTTGAGCTGCTGGCCCACCGGCTGGTTGGTGGTGATGATCTGCTGGCGGCGTTGGGCCAGGGCTCGCCGTTGAGCCCCCAGGGATCGGGTCTGGGCCTGCAGCACCAGAACCTGCTGGTCCAGGGCGGCCAGGCGGGCCTGCCGCAGCTGGGGGCTGGTGGCGGGGCCACCGCCGCCTCCCGGGGCGCTCTGACCGACCTGGCTGAGGGTGAGCAGCAGCTGACCTGGCCGCACCTGGTCACCGACAGCCACCTCAAGCTGTTGCACTTCGCCGGGGCCACGGGCATAGATGCCGCGGCGAGCGTCGGGAGGGGCCATCACTCCCATGCCCCGGACCACCACCGGAATCGTGGGACGGCTCGCCCAGATCAGGGTGAGTCCGGCCACCAGCACCATTGGTGTGGCCTTGTAGAGACGGGAAAGTGGGGAGAGCGCTGCTTCCGCCATGGTCCCGCTTGCCTGCAATTCACTCTAGGGGAACGAGCCCTAATGTCATGCCGTCCCTTCGGTTTCGGCCCCGAACACCTCTGCCGATGGCGTCACCGTTTGCTCCAGGGTGGCGCCGTCCTGGCGTCGAGAAGGCGACCTCAGGGCCCGGCTTCAGGCAGTCTTTGCCGCTGCGGTCAGCCGTTCCGCTTCTGGGCCCCGCCGTGCTGTCCGCTCTGGCGCTCGATCGGCGCGGCTTCCGCCGCCCGCTGCCGCTGCCGGAAGCTCTGCTCCTCGAATCCCAGCCCCTTGAATCCCGGGGTCCTGGGTCAGCTTCCCTGGTTCAGGCCGATGGTGCCCAGCAAGTCGCTCTTGCCATGCGTGTCGCGCTTGCCCGGCATGTCGGTGCCAAGCAGGGGAGGAGATTGTCCCGTCCCCCCTCCGGGCCGGCCGCGCCTCAGGTTGACGCGCGCCGGAGTGTCTGGTCCCGATTCAGGCAGCGACCGGCCGCCGGCCGCTCTGGCGCCATTGCGGCGACGGGCCGAAACCCAGAGAATCTCAAGCGTTTCCGGGCCGGATTGGCCCTGGTCCCGGCGGCTCTGGTCTGCCTGGTGGTGGGGTGTCCGCCCGCTCAGGCCCAGTCCCCACGGCCCGGCACAGCCAGCCCCCATGCCCCTGTCCAGCTTGGCGATCGGTCCGTTGGGGCTCTGCCCGCCCTGTCCCCGGCGCTGAGCCTCAGTCAGGTGCTGCAGCAGGGTCTGGCCGTCTCCCGCCAGTTGGTGAGAGCCGATCGCCAGCTGGCCCGGGATGTGGCCCTGACCGCGTTCAACCGCTCACTGCTGCTGCCTGAGCTCAACCTGATCGGCCTGGTCAGCTACACCCAGGTGGGAACCTCGGTGGGGGTGCTCACCAACCTGCCGACCCTGGGGGACATCACCCTGTCGCTGCAACAGAGCGGCTACGCCGTGCTGCGCAACAGCTTCGGCAATGCCGGCGTGGTGCTGGATTTCAATCTGCTGCCCCTGCGCCAGTTGGCCGAGGTGGCCGCCAGCCGCTCCCAGGAGTCGGCCAGCCGCGCCTCCCGGCTCGAGAGCGAGCGGCAGGCCCGCTTCGAACTGACCAGCACCTACCGGCAACTGCAGTTGAGCCAGGCCCTGGTGCCGGTCTGGCAGTCCGCCCTGCAGGCTTCCACCGCCCTGGAAGCCGATGTGCAGGCCATCCATCGCCGCGGTCTGGCGGCCCAGATCGATCTGCTGCGTTCCCGGGCTCTGCAGGCGGCGGATCGCCAGGGGTTGGCGGAGGTGCAGGCCCAGCTGCTGGCCCAGCAGCAACAGCTCGCCACCCTGCTGGATCTGCCGGTGGAAGCCGCACCGCTGGCCGCCGACCCGATCAGGCCGCTGCCCGACTGGCCCCTCAATCTTCAGGACAGCCTGGAGCGGGCTCTGCGGGAGCGGCCCCTGTTGGAGGCCCTGCAGAGCCAGCGGCAGGCCCAGCGCGCCCAGGCGCGGGCGGCCCGGGCGCTGCTCTACCCATCGTTGAATCTTGTGGCTGGAGCCGGTTACAGCGGCGACCAGCTCAGTGCGCCGGTGCTGCAACAGGGAGGACGGGTTAACGGCCCCGTGCCGCTGCCCCTCCCCAGCCTGGAGCAGAGCGGCGCCGCATCGGGCTCGTTTTACAACTGGGGGGCGGCCCTGCTGTTGCGACAACCGCTCTGGGATGGCGGTCGCTCCGCTGCCAGCGCCGCCGTGGCCGAGCGCCAGGGAGATCTGCTGCAGGCCGATGAACAGCTGGCTCGGCAGCAGATTCGCCAGGATGTGAGCAAGGCCTGGTCTTCGCTGCAGGGTTCGGGCGCTGCCATCACGGCCGCCCAGGAGGCGGTGACAGCCCAGCAACGGGCGGTCGTTGATGCCCGTCTGCGCTACCGGGCCCAGGTCGATCCTCTCACCGAGGTGTTGCTGGTGCAGCGGGATCTGCAGGCCTCCCAGGCGGCGCTGCTGACGGTGCTGACCCGCCAGGCATTGGACTGGGCCCTGCTTGAGCGTGAGACCGGAACGGCGCTGCCCCTGCCTCCCCAATCCTGAACATGCCTGCTCAGCGGCGCTGGCTGGGGTCGGGGTCCTTACCGCCACCGGGGCCGCCACCACTGAGACGGCTGAGCAGCAGGCCCAGCACCAAGGCCAGGTAGAGGGGGCCGACCACACTCAGGGCGATGCAGACCACCTGCACCACCGGGGCGGTGGGAATCACGTCCCCATACCCCACCGTGGTGAGGGTGACGAAGGCGAAATAGTTGAGCCGCTGAAAACCCTGGTCCCAGGAGTGGCCGGCCTGGGCCAGCGAACCGATCGCCGGCATGTTCAGGCTCAGGCCCGTGATGCTGTCGCGGAAGCTGCCGGGCAGCAGGCTGTCGAGCAGGGTCAGCAGCAGGCCACCGGCGATGCCCAGCAGCAGGTAGCCGGCGGTGGCGCCGGCGAGCACTTCGCCGCCCACCTCCCGTTCCCGTGCCAGGGCGTGGAGCAGCAGCCGCAGGCTGCGGCCGATGAACAGGGTGAACAACACCAGCAGCGGCAGGCCGGCCAGCCGCAGGGTCTGGGGGGCGCCGATCCAGAGCACTTCCGCCAGCAGCGAGGCCAGGGCCAGGATCCGGTGCCAGGGGCCAGCTCCCGGCAGCCGCCAGAGCAGGGCGGTGAGGCCCGCATAACCGATCCAGGTCAGACGCGCCAGGGGACCAGGCAGGGCGAAACTGCCGATCACAGCCAGGCAGAGCAGCAGCAACTGGCGGTAATAGCGGTGCCGTTGCACCGTGGCGTCAGCCCTGGAAGGTTCAACCCTGCCGAGCGAGAGGCGCAGTCGACCCGATCCGACGCGGCGTCGAAGCGGCCTGGACCTTGGCCTCGGCTTCGGCCCGCTGGCATCGCCCATCGGTTGACCTCAGCCGTGGGGCCTCAGGCGGCCGCTTCGCTGGCGGCCACCGGGCAGGCGCTGCGCGCTTCATCGCGGCGCAGCACCAGCACACTCAGGGGCGGCAGGCAGAGATCGAGCGATTGCTCGTAGCCGTGCAGCCCCCAGGCATCGGTGAACTTGCCCCCCAGGTTGCCGAGATTGCTGCCGCCATAGCGGGAGCTGTCGGTGTTGAAGGCCTCCTCGTAGAAGCCCTCCAGCGGTACGCCGACCCGGTAATGGGACTGGTTCTGGGGGGTGAAATTGGCCACTACCACGAGCCAGCGACCGGTGGTGCTCTCGCGGCGCATGAAGCTAATTATCGAGTGGCGGTTGTCGTTGCAAT
>CAIKWV010000176.1 GCA_903831165.1 uncultured cyanobacterium | reverse complement strand
CAGCATCGAACTGGTGGTCACCCGTTGGGACAGCTGACCTGCCGATCCTTCTCCTCCCTTGGCCTCCCTTCCCGATCCGGCTGGGAACCCAGCGGATCCTGCATCTGAACCTGTGATCGAACCTGCGGTGGATGCTTCTGGGGCCGCGGTTGATCCAGCCCTGGCGTTCCGAGTGCTGAGCCCGGGGCCGGGCCAAGCGCCCAGCGGTCAGGAACCGGTGCTGGGAGGCGCCCTGCGCCAGAAGGCCGTCTGGGTGGATGAGGCGGTCTGCATCGGTTGCCGCTACTGCGCCCATGTGGCCTGCAACACCTTCCTGGTGGAGCCCACCTGGGGCCGCTCCCGGGCGATTCGCCAGGACGGGGACAGCACCGATCGCATCCAGGAGGCGATCGACACCTGTCCGGTGGACTGCATCCACTGGGTGGCCTATGAACAGTTGCCGGCCCTCGAAGCCCTGCTGGAGCAGCAGGACATCCTGCCCATGGGGGTGCCCTCGCCGGCTCGCATGAAGCGCACCCTGCCCCGAGCCACCCCGGCGCTCCAGACCCCATCGCGCCAGGGTCCTTGACCCCGTCCCCGTGTTGACACTCCCGACCCGGCGTTTCGGCCGCACCGAACTGGCGATGCCGGTTCTATCCCTGGGGGGCATGCGCTTCCAACAGAGCTGGAGCGACCTACCAGCAGCCGAGATCACCGCCGCCAGCCAGGAGAACCTGCGGGCCATCCTGGAGCGGGCCGTGGCGGTGGGGGCTCACCACATCGAAACCGCCCGGGGTTACGGCAGCTCCGAGCGGCAGCTGGGCTGGCTGCTGGGGGAGGTGCCCGATCCGCAGCGCATCCTGCAGTCCAAGGTGCCGCCCGATCCCGATCCGGCCGTGTTCGAGCGCAATCTGGCCCTCAGCGTGGAGCGCCTGGGCCTGGAAGCGCGCGGTGAGCGGCTCGATCTACTGGCGCTGCATGGGGTCAATAACGCTGAGCTTCTGGAGCAGGTGCTGCGTCCGGGCGGCTGCCTGGCGGTGGCCCGGCGCTGGCAGGCCGCGGGCCGTGTCGGTCACATCGGCCTGTCCACTCACGCGCCGCTGCCGGTGCTGCTGGAGGCGATCCACAGCGACAGCTTCGACTACATCAATCTCCACTGGTATTTCATCCGCCAGGACAACAGCCCCGCCCTGGCGGCGGCCCAGGCCCACGACATGGGCGTGTTCGTGATCAGTCCCACCGACAGGGGCGGCCATCTGCACACCCCGGCACCCCGCTTCAAGGCGCTGTGCGAACCGCTCCATCCGATCGTGTTCAACGATCTGTTCTGCCTGTCCGCCCCGGCGATCCACACGATCAGCGTCGGCGCGGCCCGGCCCAGCGACCTCGATCTCCACCTGGAGGCCGTCGCCCTGCTGCCCCAGGCCGACCAGCTGTTACCGCCGATTCTGGAGCGGCTCGAGCACGCTCGCCGGCAGGCCCTGGATGCCTCTTGGCTGGCCAGCTGGGACCAGGGGCTGCCGGAGTGGCACGAGACCCCCGGCGGCCTCAACCTGCCGATGCTGCTCTGGCTGCACAACCTACTGGAGGCCTGGGGGCTGGAGGCCTACTGCCGGGCCCGCTATCAGCTGTTGGGGGCAGGGGGGCACTGGTTCCCCGGCGAAAACGCCGATGTTTTTGAGCGTGAAGTCAGCGAGCAGGAATTGCGCAGCGCTTTGGAAGCCAGCCCCTGGGTCGAGCAGATCCCGGATCTGCTGCGGAGCCTGCGCCAGCGGCTGGGCGGCGAGCAGCAGCAGCGGCAGTCGGCAGGCGGCTGAATCCCTATCCACGGCTGCCTATGCGGCTTGATCCGGGTCATCACGATCCAGATGGAGTCGCCTGGGCGGTGGCGCGGTCCCCGACTCGCAGGTGACCGATGCGAGCTGGCGCTTCAGCCCGGAGCGCCGCCCAGGGGGTGCTTGGCCGGCACCCCCACCGCCCGGGGGTAGCTCCGGGGGCAGGGGGCCAGGGGCTTGAGCACCAGCGCATGGCGGATGCCGCGCTCCCGGGGCAATTCCAGGGGCAAGGTGCGTTCGAT
>CAIKWV010000175.1 GCA_903831165.1 uncultured cyanobacterium | reverse complement strand
CTTAAGGGCCGGGGCGTCGTTGACGCCATCGCCGGTCATCGCCACCACCTCACCGCGCTGCTGCAAGGCGCGCACCAGCGCCAGCTTCTGCTGCGGCATCACCCGGGCGAAGACTTCGCACTGCTCGGTCGCAGCCGCCAGCTCGGCCGCCGTCATCGCCGCCAGCGCGTCGCCGCTGAGCACCGGGCCCGGCGGCAGACCGGCCTGATCGGCGATCGAGCGGGCCGTGAGTGGCCCATCGCCGGTGATCATCACCACCCGCACGCCGGCAGCCTGGGCGGTGCGGATCGCGGCGGGCACCTCCGGCCGCAGGGGATCGGCCAGGCCAATCAGACCCACCGGCGCAAAGGGCACATCGTGCAGGCGCTGCGGGGGCCCCTCGGCGGCGAGACTGCAATGGCCGTCGGTGATGGACTCCCCATCGAGGCCCCGCGCCACCGCCAGCACCCGCAACCCCTGGCCGGCCAGAACGCTGGCAGCAGCCAGCAGCTGCTCGCGCCCGTCACCGCTGAGATGGCAGAGATCGACGATCGCCTCCGGGGCCCCCTTGGCCGCCAGGCACCAGTGGCCTGAGCTGTCCTTCCAGAGCCTGGAAAACACCAGCAGATCACTCTGCAAGGGGTATTCGCGCTGCAGCGGCCAGTCGGGATGCAGGTGTTCGCTGCCGCCCAGCTGGTCGCTGGCCAGCTGCTGGATCGCCTGCTCCATCGCATCCACCGGATCGCCGCGGCTCGCCAGCACCGCCAGTTCCAGCAGCTCGTGCAGCGGTTCGCTCAGGGGCGCGCCCGCCTGCCAGGACGCCCGCTGCGGCCAGCTGAGCAGGGCCTGCACCGCCATGCGGTTCTGGGTGAGCGTGCCGGTCTTGTCGACCGCCAGCACCGTGGCACTGCCCAGGCTCTCCACCGCCGCCGGCCAGCGGGCCAGCACGCCGACCCGGGCCAACCGCAGCGATCCCAGGGCCAGGAACAGGCTCAGCACCACGGGGATTTCGTTGGGCAGCACCGCCAGCGCCAGGGCCAGGGCCGCCAGCAGGGCCCTTGGCCAGTCGCCACTGAGCGCACCCTGAATCAAGGCCAGCCCGGCACAGAGGGCGAGGGCCAGCAGGGTCAGGCGGGCGGTGAGCCGACGGGTGTGGCGCTGCTGCCTGGTGGGGGGTGGCTCCACCGTGGCCAGGCTGCGGCCGATGCGCCCCAGCTCGCTGGCCGCGCCGATGGCGCTCACCTCGGCCCAGCCCCGGCCGCTGGTCACCAGCGAACCGGCCAGGATCCGCTCGCCTGGGTTCTGCCGCAGCACCGGCAGTGATTCGCCCGTCAGCAGCGATTCATCCAGCCACAGCCCGACGGCCTGGCGCAGCTCGGCGTCGGCCGCCACCCGATCCCCTTCCTCCAGTCGCAGCAGATCGCCGAGCCGCAGCTCCTCAGCCGGCAGCTCCAGTTCGACCTCACCGCGCCGCACCCGGGCCCGCGGTGCCGAGAGCCGGGCCAGTTCCGCCAGGGCGCGGTTGCTGCGCAACTGCTGCAGGCCATCGAGCAGGCTGATGGCCGCCACGAACAGCAGCAGGATGGCGGCGTCCACCGGTTCGCCGATCAGGCCGTAGATCAGGGCGCAGGCCAGAAGCAGCAGGTTGGTGGGCTCCAGCACGCCGGGGCTGGGCAGGCGGTGTCGCGCCATCTCAGGTGATCGCCTCCAATGTCCAGCCGCCCTGGCCATCGAGCCGCAGCTCCCGCTGGTGAAACGCCCGCAGGCTGCGGCGATGGCCGACGCTGATCAGCGTGCAGCCGCGGGCGACGAGGTCGCCGTAGAGCTGGGTCTCGCTGGCCAGATCCAGGGCGCTGGTGGCCTCATCAAGCACCGCCAGATCCGGTTGATGCAACAGCAACCGGGCGAAACCCAGCCGCTGCTGCTCACCCCCCGAGAGCACCCGCGCCCAATCGCAGATTTCGGCCAGATCGGGATGGCGCTGCTCCAGGGTCTGCAGGCGCACCTGGCGCAGAATCTCCCGCAATTGGGTGTCGTCGCTGCCACCATCGCTGCCACCGTTGACGGCG
>CAIKWV010000174.1 GCA_903831165.1 uncultured cyanobacterium | reverse complement strand
TGGAGGTGACCCACTCGCAGAACTGATTCCACGCCGAAGCGCCGGAGCGCTGTTGGATTGTGGCGGTCATGAGGTCGAGAGGTGATGTCCGTGATGGCAGGTCGAGTGGCCTGGATCAGTGACGGGATGTAAAGCCGCGTAACGGCCCCTTTAACCTAACGCCAGCAGTCGATGGCCCGGGGCTCCTGGCGGCGCTGTGGCCATCAGCGAAGTGCATCACACCGATCAGCTGCGCTGATCAGAACGGCAGCTGCAGCCGTTCTCGCCCCTTGTCGAGCCTCCGCCTGGGGCTGCGCCTGGTTGCATCGCCCCTCCCCCCCCGGAGCTGTACCAGCGCGCGGCGCATTTCAAAGCTTTGGGCCCAGGAGCGCCCTCATTGACCTGCCCGTTCGCAGGCCCCCAGGCTGACCAGGATCAACCGGGTATCGCCAGGCAACAGCATGGTGTCCCTCGTCTTGCAGCATTGGCTTGTGATGACGGGCTTGGCTCGTCCACGTGATCCCAGCCGCCAGTCCCGGTCGAGCCGTCGCCCAGGCCAACGTTCGGCAGGCAAGGAGGCCTGCGGGCCCGATTGGCGAGCGGCTTGGCTTCGCTGCCGCGGTGCCCGCTGGCGCTGCTGTTGGCAGCGACTTCACGCCGCTTCAACGGGGAATTCACCTGATTCAGGTTCAACATTGCCCTGCCGCTTGAACTTGCTTGTGTAAGGAGCCCACCCAGGAGTGGAGGCTGTGGCTCGAAGATCTGCGGCCTATTGCCAGTGATTGGGCGTGTATGAGCTTGCGCTGAAAAACCTGCTCGCCGTTGAGTCGCGGCTGGTTAGATTGTCCCCATATTGCCAGGTCAGTGGTGACTTGAATTCATGCTCTCACTTCCATTCGTACCCTGGCCTTTATGGGTTTTCCCTGGGAGCGACCTTGGGTAAGTCTTGAGCCAGCCTCAGCAATTGAACCGGTGAGGAGGACAGGGACATGGAGTCGGCAATCTGTGTGGCTCTGTCGTGTTCGTCGGGGTTACTCGCCTGGGATCGGGCAGCAATCACCGAGGCACCTTTCAGGATCGTTTTCTCGATTTCATTCGTCAACCAGCGTGAGCCTGCTACACCAGTCAGCACAGCTCCTCCCAGCGTTGAGAGCGTGATGCCTGCATTGGTGGTCTGGCCGCTGTTGATGGCTGCAGGCGTGCCGGCAATGACGACATTGGCCAGAGGTCCATACAGGGCCCAGGACACAAAGGCCGAAACGGCACCAACGAGCATATTGCCAAAGAAACCAGGCCGATAGATTTTCTGCCCGTTGAGCTCGATCGACCTGGGCATCGCAAAGCCATTGTCCGAAAGCAAGGCATTGATTGAGCCGCCCACCAGCCCAGCCAAGGCGATCAAAACAATGAGATTGCCCATGGGCCCGCTTGAGGATGACGTTCTGCGGACAACCTATCCACGGCTTTAAGCCATTGGCTCGGCCAGGCAATGCAGCCCCCGATCCCCTCTTTGCGGCTGGAGCTGATTCTGATCATGGCCTGGGTGCCCATGACCGCCGCACTCAACCAGAGCCCAGCACCTGCAGCACCGCCTCGCCGTAGCGATCGAGCTTGGCCTGGCCCACCCCCGCCACGGAGGCCAGTTCGGCCAGCGTCGCCGGCTGGCGGCTGGCGATCTCGATCAGGGTGCGGTCGTGGAACACCACATAGGGCGGCACCCCTTGGCTGCGGGCCTGCTCCAGCCGCCAGCTTCTGAGCGCTTCGAAGCGTTCGCGACCGGCCTCTTCCAGCTCCTGGACCGGAGCCGCCGCTCCCCTGTCGCCGCTGCTGGTCTGGCGCCGTTCCTTGGCCGGCGGCGGCAGGCGCAAGGCCAGGCCGGCCTCGCCTTTGAGCAAGGGTTTCACCAGGCTGTCGGGGCCGAAGCGCAGGCCACCGCGGTTCTCCGGGTCGCTGAGCAGGTAACCCCTGGCCACCAGCTGGCGGAACAGGGAGCGCCACTGGCCGCGGTCCAGTTCCTGGCCGATGCCATGGACGCTGAGGCCGCTGTGGCCCAGTTCCCGGATCCGGGCCGTGTCCCCACCGAGCAACACATCGACCAGATGGGCCGCCCCGAAACGCTGGCCGGTGCGATAGGCCGCCGACAGCGCCTTGCGGGCCGCTTCGGTCACATCGCTGCTGCTGTCGGGCTCGAGGCAGAGATCACAGTTGCCGCAACGCTCGGCCAGGGCTTCACCGAAGTGGCGCAACAGCACCTGGCGGCGGCAATCGCTGGCCTCGCTGTAGCCGATCAGGGCATCGAGCTTGCCGTGTTCCACCTGTTTCTGGGCCTGGGGGGCATCGGAGTCCTCGATGAAGCGGCGCAGCTGGGGCACATCGCCGGCGCCATGCACCATCCAGGCCATCGCCGGCAGGCCGTCCCGGCCGGCCCGGCCCGTCTCCTGGTAGTAGGCCTCCAGGCTCTTGGGTAGATCGACGTGGGCGACAAAGCGCACATCGGGTTTGTCGATGCCCATGCCGAAGGCGATCGTGGCCACGACCACCACACCACTTTCACGCCGGAAGCGGTTGAGAGCCGAGCTGCGCGCCTCGGCGCTGAGTCCGGCGTGATACGCCACCGCATCAAAACCGGCGCTCCGCAAGGCGGCGGCAAACTGATCCACCCGGGTGCGGGAGCGGGCGTAGACGATTCCCGCTTCGCCGCGTCGATCCGCCAAAAAGGCCAGCAGCTGGCTGCGGGCGTCGTCCTTGTCGCGCAGCAGGTAGCGGATGTTGGGCCGATCGAAGCTGGCCAGGAACACCCGGCCCTGCTGCAACTGCAGCCGCTCACGGATCTCCTCGCGGGTGCGCGGATCGGCGGTGGCGGTCAGGGCCAGGCGCGGGATGGCGCTGAAGCGTTCGGCAAGCACCGCCAGCTGCAGGTATTCGGGCCGGAAGTCGTGGCCCCACTGGGAGACGCACTGGGCCTCATCGATGGCGAACAGGGCCAACGGCAGCTCCTCCAGGCGATCGAGGAACCCTGGGCTGAGCAGCCGCTCCGGTGACACATAGAGCAGATCCAACTGGCCCCGCTCTAGCTCGCGCCAGATGGCGGCGGCCTCGCCCGCTTCCAGGGAGGAGTTGAGTGCAGCGGCCCGCACGCCCGCCTGGCGCAGCCCTTCCACCTGGTCCTGCATCAGGGCGATCAGGGGCGAGACCACCACGCCCACACCGGCTCGGCAGAGGGCCGGGATCTGATAGCAGAGCGATTTGCCGCCACCGGTGGGCATCAGCACCAGGGCCGAACCACCGCCCACCACGTGCGCCACGATTTCGGCCTGGGGCCCGCGGAAGGCGCCGTAGCCGAACACTTCTTGCAGCACCTGGGCCGGTTCCGGTTGCCCAGGCCGGCTTGATCCGCTGGGGGAGGGGGCCGTGGGTCCGGCAACCGTCCCGTCGCCGGCAACAGAATCTGGACTTGTCAGCGGCAAGCAGCCTGGATCAGGGGGTGTGATGGCGGGCCTCCGCTGGTAATCAGAACATCATTTCAAGGGTTCCACCCCCTGGCCAGGTGGGTGGTCACTCCGTTCCGAGGGGCAGATCGGCGCTGAACTGGAGATTGGTCGATCCCGCCGTCCCTGGCCTGCGCGATGGTGAGATCACAATCCTCTGGAGCCTCAGCCGTTGGCGTGGTCTCAGGTTCCGGCCGGATCAGCGGTGGCTCAAGGCCCTGCAGCTCCCCCACAATGGCTGCCATGCCCGATGCCAACCCCAGTTCCAGCCCCAGCACGGCAACAGCCTGGGGCTTTCTGACGCCGGCCCTGGTGCTGCTGGCGATCTCGGTGCTGATCCCCGGGGCGATGGCGCTGTTGATCAGCTTCACCCGCAGCGGCCTCGATGTCAGTGAGCCGCTGCATTTCATCGGTCTGGCCAATTTTCGGCGGCTGCTGGCCGATCCGATGCTGCTCAAGGTGATGGGCACCACCTTTGTCTATCTGCTGGGCGTGGTGCCGCCGATCGTGCTCGGCGCCCTGGCCCTGGCGGTGCTGGTGAACCGCCAATTGCCAGGCATCCACTGGTTCCGGGGCGCCTTCTACACGCCGGTGCTGGTCTCGCTGGTGGTGGCGGCAATTGCCTTCCGCTGGCTCTACGCCGAAAACGGCCTGATCAACGGATGGCTGAGCGCGCTGATGGGCGATCGCTTCAGCCCGATCGGTTTTCTGACCAGTCCGGCCCTGGCGCTGCCGGCGGTGATGCTC
>CAIKWV010000173.1 GCA_903831165.1 uncultured cyanobacterium | reverse complement strand
GGCAAGGCCGCCAGGTCGTTGTCCAGCCGGCTGAGCCTGGCCTGCAGCTCCTCCAGGGAGACCAGCTGCTCGCTGAGCTGACGCTGCTCGCGCTGCAGGCGGGTGCGGTTGAGCCGCCGTTCAAGGCTGCGGGCTGAAGCGGTGGCCTGCTCACTGCGCTTCTGCTCAGCGTCCAACTGCTGCTGCGCCTGCTGCAGCTCGCTCTCCAAGGCCGGCAGCTGCTGTTTCAGCTCCTCGAGGGCAGCCTGCCCCGGCGCCTGGGCGGCTGTGAGCTCCAGGATCCGCTGTTGCTGCTGGCCGAGCTGGCTGCGGTCCTGTCCCAGGCTGGTCAGCTCCTTGGCTGCCCCATCCAGCAACGGCTGCTGGCTGTTGATCTGCTCCTGGAGTTCACGGCTGCGGGCCAGGCGTTTGAGTAGATCCTCGTGCTGGAGGCGTTGCTGCGGCAGCTGTTCACTGATCCGGCTGAGGCTGTCGAGGGCTTGCTGGTAGGTCAGCGCGTCCTGCGCCTGCTGGGCCATCGACGCGTCGATGCTGTGCAGTTCAGCCTCGGCCTGCACGGTGGCGGCCCGGGCCAGCTGTAGCGGCGAACCCTTGCGCACCTGTGGCGCCCGGTTGGCACCGCCCTGGGTGTACACGGAGCTCCAGCGACCCTGGATGTCCTCCAGCACCGCCAGGTCCAGGGCCGAGGTGACGCCCAGATCGGCGCCGGCCTGCAGGCGCTCCACCAGCCGATCGTGGTCATAGGACGCCAGGCCGGATGTGAGTGGGTTGCTGCTGGCGGAGCCCTGCCACACCCACAGATGCCCCCAACGTTCGCGCAACTGTTCGGCTGCACCACGGGTTCGGGCCACGGCGGCTGTGCCCACCAGCTGGGCCAGGCGCTCCTCGGCCTCATCGCCCTGCAGGCTGGCGCCCCGACCATCGGTGAGCGAGACGCTGCCGCGGGTGTTGGCGAAGCGCTTGCACAGGGTCCAGCGCTGCGATCCCGCCTCGAAGCTCAGCTCCACCTCCGGATCGCTGTGGAAGGGGCTGGTCTGCATGCCCTTCTGCAGCTCACCGCCGGTCTTGGCGGGCAGGAACAGGGCGCGGTGCAGGGCTTCGGCCAGGGTGCTCTTGCCGCTCTGGTTGGCACCGGCGATCACGGTGAAGCGCGGGTCGAACTCCACCGTCAGATCACGGTGGATGCGGTAGTGGCGGAGGCGGGCGGACAGCAGGCGCATGGGTATGGAACGGACGAAGGTTCGGGGTGAAAACGGGCTCGGAGTGCTGGGTCGCGGCAGGCAGCGGCTGACCAGCGGCCACGGTCTGGCTTGGAGTAACTGGCGGGGGCTGCCTGATGTGGACTGTCTGGTGTGGAGTGACTGCGCTGGGCTCAGCGGCTGACGCAGGCGCGGTGCAGCTCGCGCAGGGCCATGCGGGCCAGCTCGCTCTGCCCGTCTCCCGCCCCGTCGCTTTCGGCATCACCCTGCGCCACCAGCTCCTGCAGGCGCAGGGCCACCCGGGCCACGAGGGGATCGCCGGCCCGTTCGGTCAGCTGGCGCAGTTCGGAGGCATCGGGGGCGACGCTGGTGCGATCCCGGCGTTTGAGCCGCAGCAGGCGGGCCTGGAGGCGTTGCAGCAGTTCCTGCAGACGCGCGGCGGCGGAGAGGCTGAGGCTGCCGTCGAGCTCCAGTAGCAGCAGATCCTGGTTGCTGCGGGGGCCGATCAGATCGCGCAGCAGCTGCTCAAGCCGCTCGAGATCCTCATCGCTGTTGAAGCGGTGCTGCAGCTGATGCCATTGGATTCCTCCGGTGGCCACTGGAAACGCCTCGGGCATGGCGCCGCGCGTGGCCTGTACCACCAGCACATGCCCCGAGCGGTAATCAGCCGATCGCGGGAAGCGATCCATCTCATGACAGCCCGAGTACCAGGCGCGGGCACCCACCTGCTTGAGGCCATGCCAGTCTCCCAGGGCGACGTAGTCGATCTCGCCCGCCGGCAGGGCCGACAGGTCGATGCGGTTGGTGGGCACGGGCGGGTTTTCGTCGTCAGTGTCGCCGCTGTCCTCGCTGCCGAAGCCCTGGATCGAGCCGTGGGCCAGCACGATCCGCGGCTGATCGGTCCAGAGGCTGAAATCCAGCTGGCGCAGCCAGGCGGTGGGATCCACCGGTTCGGCCTTGCGCAGCAAGGGGCAGGGCAGCAGCACCCCACCAGGCAGGCCGAGGCCGCTGAGCTCGAAAGGCGTGCGTTCCAGGAGCACCGTGAGGTTGGGGGCCAGCTGACGGCATTCCTCGAGGAAGTAGCTCTCCTGCCAGAGGCTGCCGCCACCGCCATGGTCATGGTTGCCAGGGATCACCAGCACCGGCAGGCCCAGGGACCCGATGGCACTGCAGGCGGCCGACACATCGGCGCGGGTGGGCTGGTGCGAATCGAACAGATCTCCAGCCACCAAGATGAAGGCGGCACCCTGCTGACGGGCCACCGATCCGATGCGGCCGATGGCGGCCAGCCGCTCCTGACGCAGCAGCGCCCGCTTGTCGGGATCGCTCACCCTGGCATAGGGCTTGCCGAGCTGCCAGTCGGCGGTATGGAGGAAGCGGAGCATGGAGAAGGCTGGCTGGAGGGTGCTTGGAGTGATTGTGGGCGGTATGGGTCAGGCGAGGGGGGTGTGTTGTGCGAATGACGGAGGCTCAGCTCCTTGGTCTTGCAAATCCAATCACGTATTGCGAGAATCTCTGAATAAGCATGCAAAGCCAACTCCGCATCATGACTCCCGAGATCGAAAGTGTGCCACCCATGATGCAGACAGCTTTTATCAGCCCATTACTCCGTCAGAAAGAATGACCTGAAGGCTCCTCGCCCAAGAGTGGTCAATCGTCATCCAAGGAGAAGAGAAGAAGCTTCTCCGACCGAGTTAATGGAGCGAGCATTTAGAGACACAAAAAAGATTCAACCCACTAATCAGAGGGAGCAATGTCCTAAAACATGGGCAACTCAACGAATGGTGATACAAAGAAAGGGCAGAGTCTCCTGGGTTCACTGTTCCAGAAGAAGGCGCGCAAGTCGATCACTCCATTCGGTAGTTCTCAAGCACATCGGCAAATCAGAATAAAACCCTTCGAGCCAACTCAGGATTCCCATGTCTAAGCCGTAATCGTGATCACATTCTTTAGTGTACTCAACCGGGATCGTGATACGCTTGCCCTTGATTTCAATCGGACTGTCCTGTCCTCCAAAATTGTAGGCAAACTCAAGCAGCACCCTGCCATTGTCGGTGTGGTCGCTATCAGGAGATTCGAGGAGCTGGAGATTGATATCGTCAACAAAGAAATCGCCTGGCAGGTCGAGTCCCTTTAATATTACATTGTGGCTCCCAGTATCCTCAAGAGTGATTTGATGCCAGACATAAGTGCCGAGCTGGCCACTTGCAGCGCGATTGAGAAAGAGGGAAAATGCTGAGACGTGTTCATCGCTGCTTTCCTGCCGCCGTTTAAGCATCGGGAGGGAGCCACCACTGGCCTTTCCTCTACCTGTCATGTTGCAACGGACAACCATGACGAAAGAAATTGGTTGAGGAATCAGTCCTCCACGCACACCCTCAGGAATTGTGAATGATCGCTGGTGTATCCAGGCGCATGATAAGTCGAGCTCTTCTTGATCTTCAAGATTGTCAAGTTGGTCCTGGAACTGGGAAATTCCCCTGCCAAGAAAACTCCTTGTTGCCACTAGCAAATCCTGATGAGTGCTTTGGTCGGAAGCTAAGCAGAGGCAAAGCAAGGCCCGCAAGGAAAACTGGCTATAGTCCCCGCCTGCTTCCAAAGAGTGGAGCGGCAGCAGGGGATTGGCGAGCACCTCAGCAGGGTGTTTCAGCGCCAGCTGATCGAGCAGCTTCCAGGAAGCTGAAGGGTTGGACGCAATAATCGGCCCTAGAGATGGATCAAATTGCACCAGATCCAGCAGACGAGCGGCAGAAGTGTCGACGG
>CAIKWV010000172.1 GCA_903831165.1 uncultured cyanobacterium | reverse complement strand
GGCCTTCGCGGCCAGTGCCCTGCTGCGCCAAGGGATGGGGGAGGCCCTGCACGGCTCCCTGCTCGACAGCCAGGCGGCCGAGGTGCGCCGCTGCGCCCTGCTCACGCCGGAGCAACTGGTGGCGACCAGCTGCTGGTGGCCGCTGGTGGGTGGCCTGGGTTGATGCTGGCACCTGGGCGCAAAGGTGGCGGGCTTAGTGTTCTGGCACTCAAGGATTGCGAGTGCCAGAACATCAGCAACCTCAAGGAATGTTCGCCCTGGACGTCGCGGTTCGGCGCCCTCTTTACGGTGTTGTCTGTCGTTGTTTCTCGCGGGTTGGCGCATGGCTTACCTTCTGCAGTTCTGCGGCTTCTCCGATCCTCTGCAGCTCTTTTATCTGGAGCAGTCCAGTGACGCGGCCGCCGCTGCTGGGGCGGGGCCGGTCTTTGCCGGTTTCCGGCCGTTTCAGCTCGATGCTCTGCTCGGTTGGGCCCTGGACACCGCCCGGCTGCGCCAATGGGATGGGGCGGCGATTCAGCGCACCGTGCTCGACAGCTGGATGGAGCGGGCCGATCTGATCCGCCAGTGGCAGCTGCGCTTGCGCGAGGAGCCTGCCGATTGGCGGGTGGTGGCCGGTCTGGGCAGCCAGCGCGACTGGGAGCAGCGCTGCGAAGCCCTGTTGCAGGTCTGAGGGCTGGGCGATGACTCAGGCCTGGCTCAGCAGCTGCCAGAGCAGGCCGATGCCGATCGGCACGGTGAAATTGTCCAGGCCCAGCACGGCGATCTGCTCGAGCAGCACGGCCGCCAGCGTCAGGCCGAACACCCCGGTCAGGGTCGGCGCCGGCAGGCCGGTGGCGGCGCAGATCAGCATCAGGCCCAGCAGCACCACCAGGCTGGTGAGGGCCATCATCAGCGTTCCCACCAGGGAGCGCCGCTGGCCCAGGACCGTCCAGCTGGGTGAGACGACGCTCGAACCGACCAGTCCCGCCAGGCCATCGGCGAGGGCCATCACCAGGACGCCGGCGCTCACGGCGGCGGGGTGGCCGGGCCACCAGAGCAGCAGCAGCAGGGTGATCGAGGCGCCGTAGCCGATCGTGCCGTAGCTGTTGCGGCCCACGTCCTCGATTCCCGGCAGCAGTCTGCGGCGATGGTTGTAGGCGGCTAGCAGGGTGACGAGCGCCGCCGCGCCGACAGCGATGCCGCGGTCGATGCCCAGGGCCCAGGCCAGGGGCACCACCAGGCCGGCACCGATGTGAACGAGCTTGCGACTCCACTCCGGTTGTTCAGGCCAGCGGGAGCGCACCGTCAGGGCGAGCCCTGCCAGCAGCAGCAGCCAGAGCAGCACCAAGGCCGAACCGATCAGCTGTTGACTCCATCCGCCGACCGGCATGCCCAACGTGGATTCAGGCCTCAGGCCGCCTGCTGCATGTTGCTCATCAGCCGCAACTTCATGATCGCCTTGGCCTCCAGCTGGCGCACCCGTTCGCGCGAGACGTTGATCTGGCGGCCGATTTCGGCGAGGGTGAGCGGCTCGCTGCCCTCAAGGCCAAAGCGCAGCTTCAGGATCTTCTGTTCCCGGTCGTTGAGCTGGGCCAGCCAGGTGCCCAGGTGCTCCTTCTGCAGATGGCGATCCAACGAGTCGAAGTGTTCACCGCTGGCCGGATCGGCGATCAGTTCGCCCAGGGTGCTGCGGTCCTCTTCGCCGCGGGCGTGGGCATCGAGGGAGGCACAGGGGGCGCTCTGGGAGATCAGTTCCTCCAGCTCCTCCGGTGCCATGCCCAGGGCGTGGGATAGCTCCAG
>CAIKWV010000171.1 GCA_903831165.1 uncultured cyanobacterium | reverse complement strand
CATCGCCGCCGTGGGCCACCAGGCCGGCACCTGCCGCTTCGGCAGCGACCCGGCCAGCTCGGTGCTGGACCTGAACTGCAAGGCCCACGAACTCGACAACCTCTATGTCGTCGATACCAGCTTCATGCCGACGATCGGCGCCGTGAACCCCTCACTCACCGCCATCGCCAACGCCCTGCGGGTGGGCACCCACCTGGTGGAGCGGCTGAAGGGTTGAGCGGGCACGGCCCAGGCGCCTGCGGCGCGATCGGCAGGTGGCCGGCGACAGCGGCCGGCTGCGCCAGCGGCATTGCCATCGCGAGGTTGGCATGATACTGGGGCAGGCTGGGCCCCAGCGGGGCTGAGGGTGGTGATGCGCACGTTGGACCAGCTGCCGGTTCCCCCTCAGCCTGGGGAACAGCGCCGCGACGGGCCGCTTAGGCAGCCCGAACAGCGCGTGCTGGTGGCCCTGGGCGCGGCCTGGGCGCTCACGGCTGGCTGGTTTCTGTTCTGGCCCGTGCCGACCGAAGTGATCGGCCGGGGTGTGGTGATCGTGCCCGGCGGGGCCACCGTGATCGATGCCCGGGCCGAGGGCCAGATTCTGGAGCTGCCGGTGCTGGTGGGCGAAGCGGTCAAGCGGGGCCAGACCCTGATTCGCCTCTACCTGCCCACCCTGGAGCAGCAGTTGCGCCGCCAGGAGAAGGACCTGGCCGAACTGATCCGCATCAACGCCGATCTCGACCATCGCGACCGGGAGCGACTGGCCTCGGCCGGACAGCTGCGGGACACCGCCCTGGCCAAACTGAAGGCGGATCGGCGGCGCTTTGAGGAGCTGCAGCGCATCTACGACCAGAAGGTGGCCGATTTCCGCCATCTGGCCCGCCGTGAAGTGGTGGCGCCCCTGGCCCAGGAGGTGGTCTCCAGCGAAGACCGGGCAATCCAGCTGGGAAACAGTGTCGCCGACGTGGGCATCCGCGAACGGGAGGCGATCGACGTCTGGGAGAAGGTGAAGCTGGAGATCGACACCGCAGCCCAGAAGCGGCGCTACGCCATCGACGATGCCCGGCGCGCCATCCGGGTCACCCGCTCCAGGCTGAGTTACGACGGCACCCTGCTCGCCGATCGCGATGGGCGCATCCTCGATCTGCAGGTGGTGCGCGGCCAGACCGTGAAACCGGGTGAACGGCTTGGCACCCTCGGCAGCCGCAACGGCGAAGCCCTGCGGGCCGTGGCCTACTTCGCCCCGGCCGACGCGCGGCGGCTGCAACCGGGCCTGGCGATGGAGGTGGTGCCGGACTGGAACGAGCGCGGTCGCTTCGGCGGCATCCGCGGCCAGGTGAACCGGGTCAGCCTGCTGCCCGCCACCCGCGAGGACGTCAACACCACCATGGGCAATCCCCAGCTGGCGGAGGCCCTGGTGCGCAACGGCCCGGTGATGCGCACCGAAATCGATCTGCTGCCGGCAGCCCCAGACGGCCGGACTGGGGGCCGCCGCTCCAACCTGGACGGCTATCGCTGGACCCTCAGCAGCGGCAGCAGTGTCTTTCCGATCCACGAAGGGCTGACGCTCAAGGCCCACGGCTATGTGGAGTGGCGCACGCCGGTGAGTTATCTGCTGCCGATACTGCGGGACCTCACCGGCAGCTACCGCACCCTGCGCCAACAGGAGCGCCAGGATGATCGCCAGCTGCGTCAGCGGGGATCGCTGCCATGAGCATGGACGTGCCTGAACCCGCCGCGGCGATGCCGACCCCTGGCAACCTGCGCCAGGAACTGCCCTGGCTGGTGTTGGAGGCGGCGTTTCTGGTGGTGCTGCTGCACGCCAACTCCCCGGAGGTGTGGTTCTGGTTCGCGGCCCTGCTGGTGCTGCTGACCTGGCGGACGATGGCCTGGCAGAACCGCCGCTGGGAGCGCCTTCAGGCCCGGGCTCAGGAGCCGCCGAGCACCAGCGGCAGCTCCACGGGCAGCCCGGGCTGATTGGGCACTGGCAGCAGTTCGCGCAACAGCTGGGAATAGCTCACATTGGCCAGGGTGGTGGACTCGGCCACCCCTTCCATGGCGCCGGTGAGCGTGCTGACGGTGATCGCCACATCGCTGTAATCGGCCAGCCCCAGCTGGTAACGGGCCCGTACATCGCGGAAGGCCTCCCGGGAGGCGCTGTAGGAAGCTCGGGCCGCCACGATCTGGCCGAGGGCGGCCCGATGGTCGTAGAAGGCGGCCTCCAGCCGCTGGCGGATGGCGTTGCGTTCCCGCGCCAGGTTCTGGTCGGTGCGGGCGGCGGCGGCGCGGCTGGCTGCCACGGCCCCGGCGGTGACGCCACCATCGAAGAAGCGCCAGTGCAGCTGCAGGCCGGCGGCCCAGTCGGAGCTCTGGTTGAGCAGCTGGGGGATGAGGGCCGAGCTGCAGCAGCCCTGCAACTCGATCAGCGGCTGGGTGATCACCCCCTGGCCGTAGCCGCCGGAAGCCACCAACCGCAGGCTGGGCAGCAGCTCGGCGGCGCGGCGATCGGCCTGGCGTAGCAGGGCATCGCGGGCGGCCTGCAGGGCCTGAAGCTGGGGGTTGTCACTCCAGCCGCGCAGGATCGTCTGCTCCAGATCCAGGGGCCAGGGGGGCTGGAGCCGCACCGCTTCGCTGGCCCGCAGGCTGACCTCGAAGGGCACGTTGATCAGGTTGCTGAGCTGGCGCTGGCGGCTCAGTCGCAGGGCCTGGGCCTGCTCCAGCCGGTAGCGGCTCTGCTGGAGGGCGGCCTCGGCCCGCAGCAGATCCAGCCTGGGCACCAGGCCCACCTGCTTGAGCGCCTCCACCTGATCGCGCACCACCGTGTCGCTGTCGACCACGGCCTGGCGGATGCGCTGCAACTGGTCGGCCAGCTGCAGGCCGTAGTAGGCGACGCTGACATCGAGCTGCAGCTGGCGCAGCCGGTCCCCATAGCGCTGGCGGGAGGCCTTGAGGCTGTCGTCCGCTTCGGCGATGGCGGCACCGCGGGCCGGGCTGATCAGCTCCCAGCCCAGCTCCATCCGCGCTGCCGCAGCCCCGACATTGGTCTGGATCAGATTCCAGCCCTGGGACTTGACCAGAAACGGTGATCCGGCCGGGTAGTAGCCGACGTTGTCGGTCCAGACCGTGCTGTACGAACGCTCCTGGCGATAGCCCCCCGACAGGTTCAGGCCCAGCTCAGGCCACCAGCGGCCGCGGGCCGAGCCGGCCAGGTCCTGCTGCTCGCGCACGCTCAGCACGGCCGCCGCTAGGTCGGGATCGTTGCGGACGGCCACCGCCAAGGCCTCGCTCAGGCTGAGCCGCTGGCGCCGCGCGATGCGGACGGCCTCGGGCGTGGTGGGCAGGGCCGTGGCGGCGGGCGCCGGCAGGCTCTGCAGCGCTGCCGTTTGGAGTGCAGCGGCGGCGGCTTGCTCTGGGGCATCCTCCGGTTCAGCAGGCCCCGGCAGCAGACTGCGATCGAGGAGCTCCAGATCGTGCTGAAACCCCTGCAGGCTGCGCAACAGCGCCGACGAGGGGGGTGGCAGGCGGCGCGGCTGGGGACCTGGGATCAGGGCCTGGGCCCAGGCCGGCTGCAGCGGCGCCAGCAGACCACAGACCAGGGCGGGGGCCAGGACAGCAAGGTGACGCCGCCGGTTCATGACGTCCGGGTCCCGGGAGGCGGCAGCGGCTTTTCCGGGGGCGCGGTGGCTCCGGGGGGCGGCAGAGAGGCAGGGGCCTGGGAATTCCTGGCCTGGGAGGCCTGCATCAGATCGTGGAGGCCCAGGCTGGTGCGAGCCAGGCAGCCGATCGAAAAGCAGATGGCGGCACTGCCGAACAGGCCCAGCTTGGCCTCCTGGGTCTGGCCCTCAATGCGGGTCATGGCCAGCAACACCACCCCGGCGGCCAGCCAGGGCAGGGTGACGACCATGGCGATCTGGGAGCGGGTCATCGCCATCAGCGCAGGCCCAGCTCCCGGCGCAGCTGCTGCTCCAGCTGGCGAACAGCGTTGAACCGGGCCATGGCCCAGGACAGCTTGCAGACGCAGCCGATCGAGAAGCAGATCGAGGCATTGCCGAACAGCCCCCAGGCGTTGCTGCGGAGGGCGAAGTCCTCCTCCATCAACAGCCGCAGCGCCAGGATCACCAGCAGGCTGGCCACCACCCAGGGGCCATAGACCCAGCCGACAAAGAACTGATCGACGAACAGCCGACGCGAAGGCGTGGCCATGACATCGGCGCACTAAGAGTTGCAAGTTTGCCGGGCCTCGGGGGTAATCCAGGGCAGGCTCGGCCGCCGGCCCAGCTGGCCATCTGGCCGACGCGAGCAGGCGGGCGGCACCGCGGGTGACGTGACCCCCTGGGGTGCCTGCCAAGAAAAGCCCGCCGCATGCCTGGACGGCGGGCTGGAGTGGCCGAAAAGCAGCGCCGCTCCTGGTTCGTCCCAGTAATCAGCCGATGGGAGCTGGGGAAAGACTATGGAGCGAACGCTCAGAGCCTGACGATCGGCTCAGCGTCGGCATAGCGATTGTGGAAGCGGAACCACCCCTCCGCGGTGAGCGCGTCGGGGACGATCTGCCGGAACGCCTCCGGCTCGCCCTTGGGACCCTTGTCGCGCTCGAAGTACAGACACATGTGGTGCAGATCGTTGAGCAGCAACCGCCGCAGCCAGATCGGCATGCTCAGCGCAGGCCGCACCGGCTCGCCACTCACGACCTCCAGGGCCCGGGCCACCGCCGCCAGGTCGCCCTGCCAGCTGATCACATCCAGGCTGCGTCCAGCCCACTGCTGGGGATCCTGGAACAGGATGGCGGCGGCGCGACCGATGTCGTAGGTGGAGCAGTACTTGATCGGCTGATCACTGAGAAACTTGACCACGCCCCGCTTCAACGGATTCCAATTGCTGGCATCATCCAGATTTTCAAAGAACGCACAGGGGCGAAGAATCGAATAGGTCAGACCTGAAGCACGGAGATCGGCTTCCAATTGCACCTTGGCCTTGATGTGTTCCGTTTTGTCGTCGAAACATTCCGCATCGGCCACACTCATGAAGATCAGGTGCTGCACTCCCGCCCGCTTGGCGGCTGCAAAGGCCCGCCGGCCCTGCTCCACCTCCCGGCTGACGCTGCGGCCGGCGGCGCCGAAGTAATCGCTGATCACGAACAGCTTTTTCGCTTCCGATTCAGCCAAAGCCCGATCCAGATCTTCAGCCTTGGTGTAATCACAGACGATCGGTGTCACGCCTTGCTGGCGCAGCCTGTCGGGCGATGTACGGGTGGTTCCGTAGACCGTGAATCCCGCTTCCAGCAGCGCCCTGCAGACATTGCGGCCCACCTTGCCTGTAGCACACAGCACCAGCACCTTTTCAGCAGCCATGATCGAGTGAACAACCCCTCGCACCCTGCTGACGTGAGCCGCAACCGTCAAGAAGGCACAACATCCGCACCTGGTCACCTTGAAGGAACCACGGTCTTGCGTCGCCCTGGGCTGGAAGCGCCATTGCAGCCCACGATCCGGAGCGTGCAGCACGGCCAGAGCAGCACCTGTGTGTTGGTGCGCGAAATCCATCGACGCATCGGCGATCAATGGTCGCTGCTGACCCTGTATCTGCTGCGGGATGGGGCCTTGCGCTTCAACACGATCAAGGCCGGCTTGGCGGGAATCTCACAGAAAATGTTGTCCAGCACCCTCAAAAGCCTGGAACGGGATGGTCTGGTCACGCGAACTGTCCACCCCTGTTCACCCCCGGCCGTCGATTACGCCCTCACCGAACTGGGCGCCAGTTTGTTGCAGCAGATCCTGATGCTCAGTGGCTGGGTCCGGGCCAATCTGTCCAGCCTGGAGGCCAGCCGCAGCGCCTTCGACGCCCGGCAGGCGACCTCGAGCCCAGTCGAGGCAGGCCCTCGGCCAGCATCGACTGCACCGGGTAGCGCCAGAGCGCGCTGAGCTGGCCCAACGGGCTCAGGCCAGGCGACGCCGCAGGGTCAGCAGCAGCTTCTCGAACTCCGGCGGCAGCGGCGCCTCGAACAGCATCCGCTCGCCCGTGATCGGATGGTCGAGCCCGAGGGCTGCGGCATGCAGGGCCTGGCCGGGCAGGTCGATTGGCAGCTTGCGGCAGCGGCTGTAGAGCGGATCGCCGACGATCGGATGGCCCATATGGGCGCAGTGCACCCGGATCTGATGGGTGCGGCCGGTGTCGAGCTTGAAGCGCAGCAGGCTGTAGTCGCCCAATCGCTCCTGCAAGCTCCAGTGGGTGCGGGCCTCACGTCCGCTGCCATCGACCACCACGGCGTACTTCTTGCGATCCACCGGATGGCGGCCGATCGGACCCACCACGGTGCCGCCATCCCCGTCGGGCAGGCCGTGCACCACCCCCAGATAGTCGCGGGACGCGATGCGCTTCTGGATCTGCACCTGCAACTTGACCAGCGCCTCCTG
>CAIKWV010000170.1 GCA_903831165.1 uncultured cyanobacterium | reverse complement strand
TCTTCGCCCGGGTGATGCCGCAGCAGAAGCTGGCGCTGGTGCGCGCCCTGCAGCAGCGCGGTGAGGTGGTGGCGATGACCGGTGACGGCGTCAACGACGCCCCGGCCCTTAAGGCCGCCGACATCGGGGTGGCCATGGGCCGCCGCGGCACGGCCGTGGCCCGCGAGGCCGCCGATCTGGTGCTGCTCGACGACACCTTCGCCGCCCTGGTGGCGGCCCTGGCCCTGGGCCGCCGCATCGACAGCAACCTGCACCGCGCCCTCGGCTACACCCTGGCGATCCACCTGCCGATCGCCGCCCTCGGCCTGCTGCCCCTGCTGCTGCCCGGCCAGCCCCTGCTGCTGTTGCCGGTGCACATCGCCCTGCTGCATCTGGTGATCGATCCCGCCTGCACCTTGGTGTTTGAGGCTCTGCCGGCGGATCCGGCGCTGATGCGGCAGCCACCGCGGCCGCCCCAGGCACCGCTGTTCGGGCCCCAGCTCTGGCGCCGGGCGCTGATCCAGGGAGCGGCGGTGCTGCTGGTGGCGGCTGGGTTGCTGGTCTGGACGGGGCCCCGCGACTGGACGGCTGGTGCGGGCCTGAGCGCGGCGGGCGCCAGCGTGGCGATCCAGCGCAGCCTGGTGTTCGCGCTCTTGCTGCTGACCAGCGGCGGCCTGGTCTGGCTCAACGCCGAGCGGCGCAGTGCCCTGACGGCGGCTGGGGCCGGCATCGGCCTGGGCCTGTGGCTGCTGACGATCACCGTGCCTGGGCTGCAGCGTCTCCTGGGCCTGGTGCCCCTGCCGGGCTGGCTGAATCTGTCGGTGCTGCTGGCGAGTGGGTTCAGCCTGCTGCTGGCCGCCCTGGCGCCCCAGCTGCTGCGGCAGCGCTGGCGGGCCACCGGTCAGGGTTGAAGATGGGGGTTGCCCCGATTCCCGCTTCCCTGTCTTGAGTGCTTTGATCGCCGCTGCCACAACCCATGGCGAGGGGGGCTCGGCCTATCTGGTGGCGATTGGCGCGGTGCCGGGGGCCTGGCTGCGGTTCCGGATGGTGAACCACCTGGAGCCGATGCTGCCGCGGAAGCATTGGGGCACGGTCAGCGTCAACCTGCTGGCCTGTTTCGTGCTCGGGCTGCTGATGAGCCTGGAAGCGAGCTGCGGCGAGGGCTCCCGCCGCCTGATGTTGCTGCTGGGCACGGGATTCCTAGGCAGTTTCAGCACCTTTTCCGGCTTCATCGCCGAGCTGCATGCAGTGCTGCGGCAGCGCAAGGGGCTGGAGGCCTTCTGGCTCCTGGGCAGCTCCATCGGCGGCGGTCTGCTGGCGCTGGCCATCGGCCTCGGTCTGGGGGGGCTGCCATGAAGCGGGAGCGGCTGCGGCAGGAAGTCCGCGATCTGGCCCTGGTGGCGGCGGGGGCGATTCCCGGAGCCCTGTTGCGCTGGCGCCTGGAACTGGGGGCCGATCAGACCTTCGGCGGCTTCCGCGGCGTGGTGGAAGCCGATCTGGTTGCCAACCTGCTGGGCTGCCTGCTGATCGGCGCCCTGGTGGCCCAGCCCCCGCGCCGGGCCCGCCTGTTTCTCTGGGGGGCCATCGGCTTCTGCGGCTCGCTCACCACCTTTTCCTCCTGGATCCGGGAGCTCAACCAGGCG
>CAIKWV010000169.1 GCA_903831165.1 uncultured cyanobacterium | reverse complement strand
TGCTCGCCCTGCTGGGCATGCCCCCCGAATGGACAGAAGACGCCTTTGAGAAGTTCTTCGAGTGGGTGGAAAAGCAGAACCCGGATGAAGCCACCCTTTCCTACCTAGCCGGGTTGTGGCGCAGCAGCGTGTCGGCCTTTGGCGAGGCACCGGGCAATGCCATGCCAGAAGCTCTGCGCAAGTCGCCTGTTCGGCGACGATTAGGTAGGCGGGTCCGCGCAACTACATAGGCGGGTCTCAGGATGCGACAACAGGGTTCCGATTCCGGTCTGGAGCCCTGCGATGCCTGCCCCTCTGTCGTTGCGGATCAAGGAGCGGTACATGGCAAAACGGGCTGATGGGCTCAGCCAACAGGTGGCGGCTGATGCGGCGGGGATTTCGGTGCGCAGCGCGCAACGGATCGATCGCGGCGAGCTGCAGCCCGAGGGGCAACAGCAGCAACGGGGCCGCCATTGGCGCACCCGCGCCGATCCCCTGGCTGAGGTCTGGGAGAGCGTGTTGGTGCCGATGCTTGAGAGGGCGCCGCAGCTTGAACCCCAGACCCTGCTGCTGCACCTGGAGCAGCTCAGGCCTGGCGAGGAGTGGTACCGGCGCAAGCGCACCCTGCAGCGCCGCGTCGAGCAGTGGCGTGCCTTGCATGGGCCGGCCCAGGAGGTGATGTTCCTGCAGGAGCACCGGGCCGGGGTGCTGGGGATCTCGGATTTCACGCTGCTCAAAGGCGAGCCGATCACCGTGGCGGGGGAGGCGCTGGAGCACCGGCTGTTCCACTTCCGCCTGCCCTATTCGGGCTGGTGCCATGTGGCGGTGATCCACGGCGGCGAAAGCTTTGTCGCCCTGTCCGAGGCCTTGCAGAACGCTCTTGCCCTTTGCGGTGGGGTGCCGGCGGAGCACCGCACCGACAGCCTCAGCGCCTGCTTCCGCAACCGTGACGGGAGCTACGCGGGGGATTACACCAGCCGGTACCGCGAGCTCTGCGCCCACCTGGGCGTGATCGCCACCCGCAACAACCGCGGCGTCGCCCACGAGAACGGAGCGATTGAGGGGGCCCACGGGCACTGGAAACACCGGCTGGAGCAGCAGCTGATCCAGCGCGGTAGCCGCGATTTCGCCACCGAGACCGAGTACCGGCAGCTGGTTGCCCACGTCACCAACACCCTTAACAGCCGCTACCAGGTGCAGGGGAACCTGGAGATTGAGCAGCTGCATCTGCAGCCCCTGCCGGTGGAGCGCTTTGCCGACTACGAGCCGGTGGTGGCGCGGGTGCGGAGCACCAGCACGATCGAGGTGCGTTCAGTCACCTACAGCGTCCCCTCGCGGCTGATTGGCCAGCAGCTGACGGTGCACCTGCGGCATGACCGGCTGGATCTGTTCCTGCGCAGCCAGTACGTGGAGACCCTGCCACGGTTGCATCGGCGAGCGGGAGAAAGCGGGCCACTGCGGCGGATCGATTTCCGCCACATGATCGAGAGTCTGCGCCGCAAACCCCGGGCGCTGCTGCGTGCCCAGCTGCAGTCCGACCTGCTCCCAGGAGAGAACTGGCGGCAGCTATGGCGCCAACTCCTGGCGGCCCTGCCGCCGGATGAGGCAGCCAAGGTCACGGTCGATGCCCTCCATGTCGCCGCACGCACGGACGACCTGGACGCTGTGGAGCGCTATCTGCGGCGACAGCTCCGCCGCGGTGAGCTGAACCTCACGGCCCTGCGCGATCACTACGGCCTGCGGCCCCCCCGGGGCCTGGCGGCCATGCCCCAGCTCGACATCCCCGAACACACCCTCAGCAGCTATGACGAACTCCTGGTTGGAACCCCCGAGCAGGCCGGCACTGGAAACGGCTCTGCCATCGGTGTTGAAACAGTTGAAACTGCCCCAGTTCCGCAGCCAGTGGCAGGCGGCCGAGCAGCAGGCCACAGCCGATGGCTGGAGTCCAGCCAGCTACCTCTATGTGCTGGCGGAGCAGGAACACCAGCAGCGGCATCAAGCCCGTCAGCGGCGGCTGTTGCATGAGGCCCAGCTGCCGGTCCCCAAGACCCTGGCGGACTACGACTGGAACGCCATCCCGGATCTGGAGCGACCCCAGATCGAGCAGCTCGCCCACGACACCGGCTGGCTGGACCGCGCCGAGAACCTGCTGCTGTTTGGCCCCAGCGGTGTGGGCAAAACCCACCTGGCAGCAGGCATCTGCCGCAGCCTGATCGCCCTGGACCGCTCGGCACGGTTCTATTCGGCCACCACGCTGGTGCAGGAGCTGCAGCGCGCAAAAGCCGACTACGCCCTGGCCAAGGCCCTCAACCGGCTGGATCGCTATGCCCTGCTGGTGATCGACGACATCGGCTACGTCCGCAAGGACGAGGCCGAGACCTCGGTGCTGTTCGAGCTGGTCATGCACCGCTACGAACGCAGGTCCCTGCTGGTAACCAGCAACCAGCCGTTCAGCGAGTGGGAGAACGTCTTTTCCACCAGCGCCATGACCGTGGCGGCAGTGGACCGGCTGGTGGACCACAGCACGCTGATTCAGATCAATGGCGAGAGCTACCGCCGAAAGCGGGCCCGCCGCCTTGGTCGCCGCAGCTCGGGCTGATCCGGCGCCGCGACCAGGCGTCAATTACCCGCCAACGTCCGCAAACCCAGGCGCCAGGTGCCGGTGTGGGCTCCGCGCTGCCGTCGGACCGTGGGGTCCGCCGGCTCGTGCGCTCCGCTACAGGTTCTGGCAGAGGTATCGGCGACCACGAGGCTGACGTGACCCCCTGCCATCGCAGGGGGAGAGAGGGGGGGGCACCCGCCTACGTAATTGACGCGACCCGCCTAAGTAGTTGACACCGGGCAGGGTAAAGACCACGCTGCCTGCAGAAGGCTCCCAAGTCTGTGCCACTGAGGGCAGCGGCTTGGATTACAGCCGCCAGCTTGTCGGCAGCGCTCCACTGTTCCGGTGCCTTGCCGCTGGCCGGCACCAG
>CAIKWV010000168.1 GCA_903831165.1 uncultured cyanobacterium | reverse complement strand
GCTGGCCGATTTCGATGACTACGATCAGGCCCAGAGCCGGGTCGACGAAGTGTGGCTCGATCGCCGGCGCTGGACGACGATCTCCCTCCTCAACACCGCACGCAGCGGCTATTTCTCCTCCGACCGCTCAATCCGGGACTACGCCACCTCGATCTGGAAGGTTGATCCCCTGAAATTCTCGATCACAAGCGGCACCGCCTGAACGATGATCACCAGCAACTCCTGAACGTGTGACCACGATGCAGAACGGCCAGGAACCCACCGGCGAGGTTTTTCTCATTCGCCACGGCGAGACGGAATGGAGCCTCTCGGGTCAGCACACCGGCAGCACTGACATCCCCCTTACCGACCATGGAGAAGCGGTGGCCCGTCTGCTCGCCCCGGTACTGGCGGACCGCGAATTCTCCCTGGTGCTCTGCAGTCCCCTGCAGCGGGCCCGCCGCACCTGTGAACTGGCTGGCCTGGGCGAGCAGGCCAGCATCGATCCTGATCTGGCTGAATGGAACTACGGCAGCTACGAAGGCCTCAAGCCCTCGGCGATTCGCGAACAGCACCCTGGGTGGTTGGTGTTTCGCGATGGCTGTCCAGAAGGGGAAAGCCCCGCCGAGGTGGGGGAACGGGTCGACCGCGTGATCCGTCGGGTTCGGGAGAACGGCGGCAGGGTGGCCCTGTTCGCCCATGGCCACGTGTTCCGGGTGTTTGTGGCCCGCTGGATCGAGCTTTCGCCCAGCCACGGAGCCCATTTTCTGCTCGACACCTCCACACTCACGATCCTTTCCTATTACCGGGGTATCCCTGCTGTGAAGTGCTGGAACGCACCCCTGACACCGTGATTTGTCGCCTCAGCATTTTTCCCAGACCATAAATTTGATGGCTTAGTTACCAGCGGATCGCCTGCGGCGAGCTGATGGTCTGGGAGAGCTTCCTCAACACCTTGGCTGAGCATGTTGGATCCCTGACTAGCGCCCCCGCGTCCGCCTGACTTAGCGCCTTCTTAACGGCCGCAGGCGACCATCGAGTTGACCACTCGCGCAACTGAAGGCCATGATCGCTTCCTCTATGGCCCCTTACGAGGCTCAATTCTCCAGCCCCGATCACGAGCAAGAGTTGCAGCGGATCGACGCCTGGTGGCGCGCCGCTAACTATCTGGCCGTAGGGATGATCTATCTGCGCGATAACCCGCTGCTGGCCGAACCCCTGCGCTTTGAGCACATCAAGCCGCGGCTGCTGGGCCACTGGGGATCTTCACCGGGCCAAGCCTTCATCTGGGCCCACGCCAACCGGGTGATTCGCCGCCACGACCTCGACATGATCTACCTGTCGGGGCCCGGCCATGGCGCCCCTGGGGTGCTGGGTCCCACCTACCTCGACGGCAGCTACAGCGAGGTCTACCCCGACAAGAGCCAGGACAGCGAGGGGATGCGCCGCTTCTTCAAGCAGTTCTCTTTCCCCGGGCACATTGGCAGTCACTGCACCCCGGAAACCCCCGGCTCAATCCATGAGGGGGGCGAGCTGGGCTACGTGCTCTCCCACGCCTGCGGCGCGGTCTTCGACAACCCCGACCTGATCGCCCTGGCCTGCGTGGGTGATGGCGAGGCCGAGACCGGGCCCCTGGCCACCTCCTGGCACATCAACAAGTTCCTCAACCCGATCAGCGATGGGGCGGTGCTGCCGGTGCTGCACCTCAATGGCTACAAGATCGCCAACCCCACCCTGCTGGCGCGGATTCCGCATGACGAGCTG
>CAIKWV010000167.1 GCA_903831165.1 uncultured cyanobacterium | reverse complement strand
TCCGCCAGAGATTCGAACAGCAGGTCGATGCAGGGGCTGGGCCCGAAGCGTGGCGCCGGTTCGCTGACCCGCAGCTGTCCGGCCTCAAGGGCAAGATCGCAATGGGGAGGGGCGATCACGATCACGCCGGGCTCCAGGGCCGCTCCATCGACGGCTGTGATCACCTTGAGGCTGGTGACGCGGCCAATCAGATCCACCAGCTGGCTGGGATATTCAGGCGCCAGGTGTTGGGCGACGATGTACGAGAACTGGCCCGGCAACACCAGGTGTTGGGCCAGTTCCTGCAGGGCCTGCAGGCCGCCCGCTGAGGCGCCGATCGCCACCACATGGTCGGGGGTGGTCTGTGTAGACGGGCTTGTTGGCTTGTTTTGGGACTGTGATGCCACCCGACCCCTGCAGCTGTGCCAACAATAATCACAATGTTAAGCCTGCGCCTAAAGAAAAACGCTTCATTTGCGTGAGGGTGCAACGTTTGGCGAAATTTTCCCCGCACCCTTAATAGATCGTGAGCAAGGCGGCTAAAGTTGGAGATTACAAGATTGGGATTGATTGGCGCAGTAAATGTTGAATTTATTTATTTGCTTCAGGGCTTTAATCATGTCTGGGCTGATGGTGTTCCCGTTGGCTCCTTTGGCTCAGTGGCATCTTGGTGAGGCCGCACGACGTCATCGTCGTCCGCTTTCCGGGTCTGGGGTGACGCTGAGACGATTGGTGGCCTGATGGTGATGGATGAGCGGCCCCCTCTGGAGTTGGAGCCACATTCTGAGGTTGTTGCCCTTCGCAATCCATTCAAGCAACGCCTGCAGCTGATCGAGCCCCGATGCATGGATGGGGCATCAGCTCAGCCTGATCTGCGGCTCCAGCAGGCCAGGCCCATCAATCCTCTGGCTTCGGGGTTGCATTATCACCATATTCAGGCCATCGGCAGCCTGGAACTGCAGGCAAGGATTGGCTGTTCTGCTTCCGATTCCACATTCAGTCCTGGCTACAGAACAAAGCCATTCGGCAAGACGATTGCTGATCTCAGTGGCCTGCCGATTCGGCACACCGTGCTGCTGGGTTATGACGGTGAGGCGCAAGGCTTGCAATGCGGACATCCTTGGCGCTTGCGTTGCGGCGATTGTCTGGTCCTGTCGGTTCAGACCGTGGCTCCCAGGCTGGCCAAGTCGTCGTTGGATGATTTCATTCGCTTCAGCGGCTTATACAGTGTTGTCTTTTTTCATCTGGATGCGGAGCGTCTGCTGCAGACGCTCAAGGCGATGGGCGGTGTGCCACCAGCTGCCCAGCTTGAAAAGCTGCTGCAGCGCAGCACCTGTCTGTCGTTGCCCATGGAGTCCAGCCAGTCCTGCCTGCTGATCATGCTGAGGGAGCTGATCGATCAGGTTGATGCCCTGCTCGATCTCAGCCCAATTCTGTTGGAGCGCTTGCAGCTCGATGATCAGATCTACAGGTTGATGGCGGCCTTGATGGTGCCGGAACTGGTCCAGGAAAGTCCCTACGATCGCTTGCGCCACAGAGAGCGCGAAGGCCGCGATGCCTTTGATGAGTTGATCGACTACATCAAGGCCAATCTCGATCAACCGCTCAATCTCACGGTCCTGGAGGCCCGCAGCCATTACTCCCGTCGTGCCCTGCAATATGCCTTCCGGGAGCGGCTTGGCTGTACCGCCACCCAATGGATTCGCCAGCAGCGACTGGATCTGGCCAGACAACTGCTTGAACATCCCCGGGCCGGTGACAGCGTTGCCAGCATCGCCATGGCTTCGGGATATCGCTCGCTCAGTTTGTTCAGTGTTGATTTTCAGCAGCGCTTTCACCTCAAACCCTCGGATCTGCTGCGGGAGGCCCGGGCCTCCTCAAGGTCGCCCAGCGGCTGAGACAGCAGCGCCAGCACCTGCCCATCGCTGAGCTGTTCGAAATGTCGATACCAGATCCCCACGGCCCTCAGATCGTCGACCAGGGCCAGGACCACCAGATGGTCCACCAGCTGCTGCAGGTCCTGGGCCAGGCTCCTGTCCATCACGGGCACCGCCAGCGTCAGCGAGGCCGGCTCCAGTCCTCGCAGCGATAACAGGGCCGCCTTGACCGTCATGCCGGTGGCGACCCCGTCATCGACCACGATCAGATGACGATGACGCAGCTGGCCGTCGTCAGGATCGCCGAACAGGCGTCGGCGGCGCTCCAGCTCCCGTTGCTGGTCAGCGAGCCAACCCTGCCGCTGGGCTGCCTGGGCCCGCCAGAGGGCCGCATCGTCATGGCGCCACACCACCACCCCATGGGCGGCCACCGCACCGATCGCCAGTTCGGGCCAGGCGGGATCGGCGATCTTGCGCACCGACCAGGTGGCCAGGGGCAGGTTCAAGCGTGTGGCCATCGCCGCTGCCACCGCCACCCCGCCCCGGGGCAGGGCCAGCAGCAGGCTGTCCGGCCCCATGTCCAGTTGTTCGATGCAGGCCTCGGCCAGGGCCAGACCGGCCTGTTGGCGATGGAGCCAGAGGGGGGGATGGAGGGGCATGCGGACCTCTGGGGACGATGGATTGGCTTCAGGCCTGGATCGGGCCAAGGTTCTGCAGGAACCAGTCCCGTGCCAGGTCGGCGGCCTGGCTCAGGCAGCCGGGTTCTTCGAACAGGTGGGTCGCCTCCGGGATCACCAGCAGCGCATGGGGAGCCCCCAACCTGGCTGCGGCCTGGCGGTTGAGCCTGAGCACCTCAAAGTCCTGTCCGCCGACGATCAACAGGGTCGGGCAGGTCACGGCCGCCAGCGCCTCCATCGCCAGGTCGGGCCGCCCACCCCTGGAGACCAGAGCTTGTACCGCCTGCGGTCGTCCGACGGCGGCGTGGATCGCGGCGGCGGCGCCGGTGCTGGCTCCGAACAGGCCCAGGGGCAGCTCGGCCAGATCCTGCCGTTGCAGCACCCAGTCGATGGCACCGATCAGGCGCCGGCTGAGCAGGGGAATGTCGAAACGCGGGGCTCCATCCAGCTGGTCGCGCTCCGCCTCGGCAGGGGTGAGCAGGTCGAACAGCAGGGTGGCCAGCTGGGCCTCCTGCAGGACCGCGGCCACACATTGGTTGCGGCGGCTGAAGCGGCTGCTGCCACTGCCATGGGCAAACACCACCAGGGCGCGAGCCGCTGCTGGCAGCTGCAGCAGGCCGGGCAGCTCGGCGTCCCTGGTCTGCACGCTCAGCTGCTGCTCGCCGGTGGTGAGGAAGGTCATGGCACGGTGTTCTGTTGGCTCGACCCATACTTTTGTTCTAGGCAGGGCCGGACTTGGCGATGACAC
>CAIKWV010000166.1 GCA_903831165.1 uncultured cyanobacterium | reverse complement strand
GGCCTGGAGATCGTTGAAGTCTCCCCTCCCTACGACGTCAGTGACATGACCTCGCTGATGGCGACCCGGGTGATCTGCGACACCATGGCCCATCTGGTGGTGAGCGGCCAGCTGCCCCGCAAGCAGCCCCCCGCCTGGCTGCACCAGGAGTGCAACATGCACGTGGATCAGAAGTGGAGATAGGCCATGCACGAAGTCGACATGACCAAGTGCCTGCTGTTGTCGATGAACCAGTGGCAGCAGCAGCACGCTCCCGCCATCCCCAGCGTGCAACGGGTGCATCTCCAGGTGGGCGCCTTCACCTGCGTCGAGCCTGACCAGCTGGTGTTCACCTGGGGGGTTGCCGTGCAGGGCAGTTGGCTCGCCGGCGCCGAGCTGGTGATCGAAACCGTGCCCCTGCTCGGTCGCTGTCTGCAGTGCAACGGCACCTACACCCCGAGCCCTGAGGCGGCCTACCGCTCCCCCTGCTGCGATCACCCGATGGAGGAGATCGTCAGCGGCCGCGAACTGCGCATTCGCTCGGTCGATTACAGCCTGCCCGAGCCGCCCCCATCCCGCCCCGACCTGTCCCTCACTGCCGCCGCTGCGGCCTGACTGCCATGCATATGCCCCTCGAGGACACCCTGGGCCTCAACCTGCTGGCCGCCAACCAGCACCAGGCCCAGCACAACCGTGAGCACTTCGACGCCTGGCAGCTGCTCTGCCTCAACGTGATGAGCAGCCCCGGTGCCGGCAAGACCTCGCTGCTGGAGCGCAGTCTGGCGGCCCTGGCGCCCGAGTTCGCCATGGCGGTGCTGGAGGGTGACATGACCACCCTGCTCGATGCCGAACGGCTGGAGGCGGTGGGGGTGCCGGTGGTGCCGATCACCACCGGCCGGGCCTGCCATCTCGATGCGGCGATGGTCAGGGGGGGCCTCAGGATCCTGGGCCAGCGCCTTGATCCGGCCAGCCTCGATCTGCTCTGGGTGGAGAACGTCGGCAACCTGGTCTGCCCGGCCGAGTTCGAGATCGGCGAGCACCGCAAGGTGGCCCTGCTGAGTGTCACCGAAGGCGATGACAAACCGCTCAAGTACCCCGTGATGTTCCGCGAGGCGGACTGCGTGGTGATCACCAAGGTGGATCTGCTGCCCTATCTGCCGGTGCAGGTGGAGCGGATCGAAGCCCACATCCACCAGGTCAACCCTCGTTGCGCTGTGTTCCAGGTCTCGGCCAGCACCGGCGCCGGTCTGGAGGCCTGGCACGGCTGGCTGCGCCAGCAACGCTCTGCCGTGTCCTCCGCTGCTGCAGCCTTGGCCGTTGAATCCTTGGAAGCTGCAGCCCCAGAACCGGTGCTGGTGCCATGAGTGCCGCCGTTCCCGCCCGTCTCTGGCCCGAAGGCATGGGCGCTGCCGAAGTCCGAGCGCTGCTCGAGGCGCGCCAGGTGCGCTACGCCCTGGCCAGCTTTGTCGACCTGCACGGTGTCTGCAAGGCCAAGGCGGTACCGATCGCCCATCTGGAGGCGATGCTGGCCGGCTCGGAGCTGTTCACCGGTGCCGCCCTCGATGGTGTGCCCCAGGATGTCAGCGACGACGAGGTGGCGGCCCTGCCCGACCCGGCCTCGGCCACCGTGTTGCCCTGGCGATCGGACACGGTCTGGCTGGCGAGCAATCTGCAGTTCAACGGCGAGCCGTTCGAGGCCTGCAGCCGCTCGATTCTCTGTCGGGTGCGCGAGCAGGCTGCCGCGATGGGCTTCCGCTTCCAGCTGGGCGTCGAGACCGAGTTCTTCGTGTTGCGCCGCGGCGCCGATGGCAGCCTGGAGCCGGCCAGCGCCAGCGACAGCCTGGAGAAACCCTGTTACGACCTGCGGGGGCTGCTGGACAACCTGGGCTGGCTTGATGAGCTGGTGCAGGCGATGAACGACCTGGGCTGGGGCGTTTATTCCTTCGATCACGAGGACGGCAACGGCCAGTTCGAGACCGACTTCGGCTACGCCGATGCCCTGGTGACGGCCGATCGGGTCAGCTTTTTCCGGCTGATGGCCCGCGAAATCTGCCGGCGCCACGGGCTGCTGGCCAGCTTCATGCCCAAGCCCTTCGCCGATCGCACCGGCAGCGGCGCCCACTTCAACATGTCCCTCGCCGATCTGGCCAGCGGCGCCAACCTGTTTGAGCCGGAAGCTGGGGATGCCGCTGGTCTCGGCGTCAGCCCCCTGGCCCGCAGCTTCATCGCCGGGATTCTGCGCCACGCCCCGGCCATCTGCGCCGTGATTGCCCCGACGGTGAACAGCTACAAGCGCCTGGTGGTGCAGGGCAGCATGTCGGGTTTCACCTGGGCGCCGGTGTTCATCTGCTACGGCAACAACAACCGCACCAACATGCTGCGCATCCCCGGAGCCGGTGGCCGGGTCGAATGCCGCGCCGCCGACAGCGCCTGCAACCCCTACCTGGCCTCGGCCCTGCTCCTGGCCGCTGGCCTGGAGGGCATCCGGGAGGGGCTCGATCCCGGCCCCGCCAACCTGGAGAACGCCTATCGCCTCACCCCCGAGCAGCGCCAGGCGCGGGGGCTCACCACCCTGCCCCGCAACCTCGGCGAAGCGGTGGAGGTGTTCGCCGCCGATCCCCTCCCCCGGCAGGTGTTCGGTGAGGCGATGGCCGAGGCCTTCATCGACTTCAAGCGCCAGGAGTGGAACGACTACCACGCCGAAGTCTCCGCCTGGGAGCGGGATCGCTACCTCGAACTCTTCTGAACGCCGCCCCCCATGCCCCCCTGAACTGCTGCTGCCACCAGCGAACTCCGCCCCGTTCATCCACCACCACGCCCTCTTCGCCATGACCCCGATCCGTCCCCTTCAGCGTCACCGCCGTCTGCTGGCCAGCCTGCTGGTGCTCGGCCTCGTCGCCCCGGCGCTCACGGCCTGCGGCAAGGCCCCCACTGGCGACGTGCCGGTGCGGATCGGCTACAGCGCCTGGCCCGGCTGGATCCCCTGGAAGGTGACTGAGGACCAGGGCCTGTTCAAGGCCGCCGGGGTGCCGGTCAGCCTGCAGTGGTTCGACGGCTACCTCGACTCGATCCAGGCTCTCAACGCCGGTCAGTTGGACTGCAACAGCCAGACCCTCAATGACACGATCAGCTCCATCTCCGGTGGGGCCGATCTGCAGGTGGTGCTGACCAACGACAACTCCACCGGCAACGACCAGGTCATCGTCGCGCCGGGCATCAAGTCGGTGCAGGACCTCAAGGGCAAGAAGGTGGCGGCCGAGGAGGGCACGGTGGATCACTACCTGCTGCTGTTGGGCCTCAAGAAAGCCGGCATGACCCCGGACTCCGTCACGTTTGTGCCCCTGGAAACCGGCGCCGCCGCCGCCGCCTTCGTCGCCGGCAAGGTGGATGCGGTGGGGGTCTTCGCCCCGTTCACCACCGAGGCCCTCAAGCGCCCCGGCAGCACCACCCTGTTCTCCTCCAAGGAGTTCCCGGGCGCGATCAGCGACCACTTGGTGTGCCGCAGCGAATTCGTCAAACAGCACCCCGAGCAGATTCAGAAGATCGTCAACAGCTGGTTCGCCACCCTGCAACAGATCAAGGCCCAACCCGGCCCGTCCCTGGCGATCCTGGCCAAGCGGGCTGGCGTCAGCGAGGCGGAGTACAAGGCCTACGACGCCGGCACCCGCATCTTCACCCTGGCTGAGAACCAGCAGGCGATGAAGCCCGGCTCGACGATGCAGTCCCTGCCCTACGCCGCACAGCAGATCAGCACCTTCCTGCAGCAGGTGGGCCTGGCCAAGACCCCGCCCAAGCTCGACGGCCTGCTCAATCCCCAGTTTGTCGACGCCGCCAAGTGAGCAAGCGCCCCCGTTTCCAGCCCTGGCTATCGCAGGCCCTGCTCCATCCCTGGTCCCTTGGACTGGCGGGTGTGGTGGGCGTGCTGATCCTGTGGACCCTGATCAGTGCCAGTGGCAGCGTCGACAAGCTGTTTCTGCCCTCTCCAGCGGCGGTCTGGCAGGCGGGCCGGGAGCAGGCGGCCGAAGGTCTGCTCTTGGGGGACATCCGGGCGAGCGTCACCCGGGTCGGGGCCGGCTTTGCCCTCTCGGCCCTGGTGGCCCTGCCCCTGGGGATCGCCATGGGGGCCAACCGGGTGATCTGCCGGTTGCTGGAGCCGCTGCTGGCCCTGATCCGCTACATGCCGGCGCCGGCGTTCATTCCCCTGCTGATCATTTATTTCGGGCTGGGTGAACTGCCGAAGGTGCTGCTGATCTTTAT
>CAIKWV010000165.1 GCA_903831165.1 uncultured cyanobacterium | reverse complement strand
GGAACAGCTGCGCGAGATCCGCCGGGCCTGCCAGTTGTTCTATGGCGTCACCGATGCGACCCTCAGCCGCGATCTCTCCTGGCAGTTCAGCCGCCTGGGCCGACTGCTGGAGCGTGCCGACAAGACCACCCGCATCCTCGACGTCAAATACTTCCTGCTGCTGCCCACCCATGAAGAAGTGGGCGGCGTGCTCGACGAACTGCAGTGGATCGCCCTGTTGCGCACGGCCGGGGCCTACCAGATGTTCCGCCAGTCACGGCAACAGGCGATCGCACCGGAGGCGGTGGCCTCGTTCCTGCTGCTGGATCCGATCTTCCCCCGCTCGGTGCGTTATTGCCTGGAGCGCATCAGCGATACCCTGCGCATCATCCGCAGCAGCGCCGTTCCTGCCCCCCCCGATGATCTGGAGTGCCTGGTGGGCCTGGTGCTGGCCCGCTGGAGTTTCACCCGCATCGACGAACTGATCGCCCATGGGCTGCACGAGGCGATCGACCATCTGCAACAGGACCTGAACCGGCTGCATGATCTGATCGAAGCGCGCTATTTCATCTCCGCCAACAGCACCACCTCCGGTCCAGAGCCCGTATGCGTGCCCGCGTAACCCATAGCCTCAACTATCACTACAGCGCGCCAGTGCTGCTGGGGCCCCATCGCTTCTGCCTCAAACCCCGCGGTCACGGCTTCCAGCGCCTGCTGCACTTCCAGTTCTCGATCACGCCGGAACCGTCCTGGCTCTATCCGCTGGTGGCCGCCAGCGGCGACGAGATCCTGCGGGCCCGCTTTGAAGGCAGCACCGACCACTTCCGTGTGTGTTCGGTGAGCGAGGTGGAAACCCAGCTGCCGCCGCCACTGGCCATCTGCCTGGAGGAGAACGAACCCCAGCTGCCCTACCCGATCGGCCATCTCAACAGCGATCTCAGCGGCGCGATCGCCGGCTGGCTGCCCAACGGCCAGCATGACCCGGCCGCCGTGGACCTGGCCCAGGAGGCGCTGATGGGCAGTGATCAGCGGGCGCTGATGTTCCTGAACCAGCTGGTGGAGATGATCCAGGACCGGGTCAAGTACACCCAGCGCCACGTCGGTCCCGCCTGGCCCGCCGGCCGCACGCTCAAGGAGCGGGTGGGCCCCTGCCGCGATCTAGCGATGCTGATGATCGAATCCTGCCGTTGCGTCGGCCTGCCGGCCCGCTTCGTCAGCGGCTACCACCTGGTGGAGCCCAAGCCCCAGCACTACGACCTGCACGCCTGGGCCGAGATCTACCTGCCCGGAGCCGGCTGGCGCGGTTTCGATCCCAGCGGCATGGGGGCGATCGACGATCGCTACATCACCCTGGCCACCTCCTCCAAGCCCCTGCTCACCGCCGCCATCAACGGCAGCTTCTCCGGCGATGAGCCAGTGCTGAGCGAGATGAGCTGGAGCATTGAGGCCGAAATCCTGGAAAACAACCACCTCGCCGCCGAAGCCATGGAGGCGCTGCAGCTCTGAGCCCGGATCGGCTTCGGCAGCGCCTGGCCGAAAGCGGCTGAATCCGATCCGGCCGCCATCGCCCGGACCAGCCGGCGAGCCAAAGCCACTCTTAAGGATTCGGCCGCGGTAGCGGATCGGACAACAGGGCGCCCGATGCCGGGCGATGACTGCTGCCACTTCGCCCAGGCCCTCTCCATGGCCACCACGCTCACCGACAGCACCCCGCTGCCGACCAGCTCCCTGGCCCAGTCGATGCGACGCCACCTGTTCTCGAGCCAGGCCAAGTCGCCATCGCTGGCCACCAGCCACGACCACTACCTGTGTCTGGCCCTGGCCGTGCGCGATCGGCTGCTGACCAGCTGGGTGGACACGGCCGAGACCTACACCCGCCAGCACGTGCGCACCGCCGTGTACCTGTCGGCGGAATACCTGCTCGGCCCCCACCTGGAGAACAACCTGGGCAGCCTGGGGCTGCGAGAGGAGGCCGAGGCCGCCTGCCAGGAGCTGGGGCTGTCACTGGAGGAGCTGCTGGCCCAGGAACCGGAACCGGGCCTGGGCAACGGTGGCCTGGGGCGGCTAGCCGCCTGCTTCCAGGAATCGATGGCCACCCTGGAGCTGCCGGCGATCGGCTACGGCATCCGCTACGAGTTCGGCATCTTCCGCCAGCAGGTCGGCCCCACGGGCCAGCTGGAGAGCACCGATCCCTGGCTG
>CAIKWV010000164.1 GCA_903831165.1 uncultured cyanobacterium | reverse complement strand
TCGGCCATCAACGGTGAAGTGGAGCAGAAGTGCGAAGCCCAGCTGGTGCTGCCCTACATCGCCGGGATCAATGATTTTAAGATTGATCGCCAAAACTACGTCTTTCGTTCCTCCTGTTTCTTTATCCCGGCTACTCACAATCGTATCCAGATTAATTGCAGCCTGTGTTCGGGCATCATCATCAGCTTCCCGCCCCTGTCTCTGCTGCCCGTGGCCCAAGCCATGGCCGGAGGCGGCTTTGACGCCCTGCCCCTGCGGGCCGCCCTGGAGCAACCGGCGATTCTGAGCCGCAGGGCCGATCCGCGCCGGGCTCAGGTGCAGCAGCTGCTGATGGAGACCATGGCCTATGTGGAGCGCACCATGGCGATTGGCGGTGCGATCAATCCGATGCTCAACCTGGACGATCTGATCCGCCGGTTGATCGTGATGTTGTTGTTGCCCGATCTCCTGGAGGCGGCATCGGACTCGTCGTCCCGGGTGTCCGAGCCCTTTGTTCATGATGCCTTGGTGGAATGGGCGCTGGCCCATCTGCACGAACCGATCAGTCTTTCCGATCTGGAGCGGCGCAGCAGTTACAGCCGCCGCTCGCTGCAATATGCCTTCAAGCAGCGCTTTGGCTGCGGTCCGATGCAGTGGCTGCGGCAACAGCGCCTGAGCAAGGCCAAGGCCATGCTCGAGCAGCCGGGTGTCCGTCGCAGCCTGCTGGAGGTGTCCCAGGCCTGCGGCTACCTCTCCCAGGCCTCCTTCAGTCGTGATTTTCTGGCCCGCTATGGCGAACGCCCGTCGCGGATGTTGCGCCGGCATCGGGATCTCAAGCTGCTCCAGCGCTTGGATGATGAGGCGATCCACCCCTAAGGATCCCCGGCGCCTCTGAAGGCGGTCCTGGGGTTGCAGCGGGCCTCGGCGCCATCCCCGCCGGGGGCTGGTCGCCCGGTTGCGGTGCCGCTCGCTGCTCGGTCGTCCCTGGTCCTCCTTTGGTGGCCTGGCATAAGCCGACGGTCTCGAGGATCGTTGCTACCTTTCGGGTCCTTCGCGGCCGCTCCTTGGGCAGCCAGCCGCCCCGCCGTTCCCCGGCCCCCGACTCCGCTCCCGTTGCCTCCGGGCCTGCCCCGGGATCGGCTGCGGCCAACCCCCAGTCCCTTGCGGCCGAGCCCCTCTCCAGTTCCGGCTCGGCCCCTTTCGCCGAGCCGGCTCCGCCCCATGGGGCTTTCCCCCTCTCGCCGCCGGCGTCCCAGGCCGTTTCGCCCCACCTCGGCCAGCCGCCTTCGTCCGCCGCCGGCCCGCCGCTTTCGGTGGGATCGTCCCTGCGCCAGCTGCTGGACAGCCTCAACCGGGAGCAGCGCCGCAACCAGGAGCTGCTGGCTTCGCTGGCGTTCGCCCTGCGCAGCTTCACCAATCTCAGCCGCTTTCTCGAGCTGGTGCCCCTGGTGAGCTCGCGGTTGCTGGAGGCTGAGGGCAGCCTGTTGGTGGTGTTTCACCCCGACGGGCGTCTGTGGCGGGACCATCTGCAGGCCACCCCCGGTGAACGCTCCGCCGAGCTGTTGCGCCGGTTGCTCGCCCTCCCCGACCGCCAGTTGCAGGCCCAGTCCGGCGATGAGGCGGTGGCCGGGTTGCTCGACCCCTTGATCCGCCGGCTGCTGGGCCCCGCCGCGGTGTTCGGCACCTCCGTCGTTGCCCGCAGCTGCCAGCGGGGCCGTCTGTATGTGTTCAGCGATCGCCGCGGCTACAGCTGGAGCGACGTGCATCGCCGCCATCTGCAGCTGGTGGCCGATCTCACCGGTGTGGCCCTGGAAAACGAACTGCTGCAGCAGGACATGCGCCGCCATGAGCGGCTGGATCGCCAGCTCAGCATCGGCGCCGAGATCCAGGCCCAGCTGCTGCCCGACCACTGCCCGGTGATTGAGGGGGTGGAGCTGGCGGCCCGCTGCCGGCCCGCCTACCAGGTGGGCGGCGACTACTACGACTTCATTCCCGTGCGGCCCGATCTGATCGGCCGCCGCCGCGAGCAGGGTCAGTGGGCGTTGGTCATGGGCGATGTGATGGGCAAGGGGGTGCCCGCTGGCCTGCTGATGACCTTGCTGCGCGGCATGTTGCGGGCGGAGGTGCTCAGCGGACTGCCCCCCGATCGCATCCTGCAGGACCTCAATCGCCTGGCCCAGGAAGACCTGGCCCATTCCCACCGCTTCGTCACGCTCTTCTATTCCGACTACAACCCGATCAGCCGCCGTTTGCGCTATGCGAATGCCGCCCACAATCCGCCGTTGATCTGGCGGCGCCAGCAGGGGCGGGTGGATCGCCTCGATGCACCTGGACTGTTGATCGGTCTGCAGAGCGAAGCGGACTATGGCTGGGCTGATGTGGTGCTGGAGCCCGGCGATGTGGTGCTCTATTACACCGACGGTGTCACCGAGGCCTCCGGGTTCAGCGGCGAGCGTTTCGATGAGGAGCGGCTGGTGCGCGCCTTCCATGGCGCCTGCCGCTCCGGTCTCGGCGCCCAGGGGCTGCTGGATCAGTTGTTTCTGCGGCTCGATCGCTTCGTCGGTTCCGATCACCAGCTGGAGGACGATGCCTCGATGGTGGTGCTGAAAGTGCGGGAGGAGGTGATGCTGCCGTCCCTTCCCAGCTTCTGAGGTCGGCTGCCAAGCTGGGACGTTGCGCCAAGTCCCCGATGGCAGCCGGATCCACGCCTCCCTCCCCTTCGAGCGCCGGGGTCACCGGCGGTGCGGCCGGTGGCTGGAGCGATCGCTTCGAGCAGGGGCTGCATCCGGCGATCGAGCGGTTCCATGCCTCGTTCGGCTTCGACATCACCCTGCTCCAGGAGGATCTCGATGGCTCGGTCGCCCATGCCCGCATGCTCGGCCGCTGCGGGGTGATCACGGAGCCGGAGGCGGATCGGTTGATCGAGGGCCTTGAGTTGATCCGCCGCGAGGCGGCGGCAGGGGAGTTCCAGCCCACGATCGAGGCCGAAGATGTGCACTTCGCCGTCGAGCGGCGCCTGATCGAGCTGCTGGGCCCCCTGGGCAAGAAGCTGCACACCGGTCGCAGCCGCAACGACCAGGTGGGAACCGATCTGCGCCTGTGGCTGCGCCGCCGAATCGATGAGATCGAGCCGGCCCTGCTGCGGTTCGAGCGGGCCCTGCTGGCCCAGGCCGAAGCCCATGCCGACACCCTGATCCCCGGCTACACCCATCTGCAGCGGGCCCAGCCGATCTGCCTGGCCCACCATCTGCTGGCCTACATCGAGATGGCGGAACGGGACCGGGCCCGTCTGGCCGATGTGCGCCGCCGCGTCGACATCTGCCCGCTCGGGGCGGCGGCCCTGGCCGGCACCCCCGTGCCGATCGATCGGCGCCAGACGGCCGAGAGCCTCGGCTTCGCCAGCCTCTACGCCAACTCCCTTGATGCCGGCAGCGACCGGGATTTCGCCGTCGAGTTCATGGCCGCGGCCAGCCTGGTGCTGGTGCACCTCAGTCGCCTCAGCGAGGAGGTGATCCTCTGGGCCAGTGAGGAGTTCGGCTTCGTGTCGCTCACCGATCGCTGCGCCACCGGCAGCAGCCTGATGCCCCAGAAGAAGAACCCGGATGTGCCGGAGTTGGTGCGCGGCAAGAGCGGCCGGGTGTTCGGCCACCTGATGGGCCTGCTGACGATGATCAAGGGATTGCCCCTCGCCTACAACAAGGATTTCCAGGAGGACAAGGAGGCGCTCTTTGACGGGGTGCGCACCTGTCTGGACTGTCTGGAGGCCATGGCGATCCTGTTCGAGGAGGGTCTGGAGTTCCGGCCCGAGCGCCTGGAGCGGGCCGTGGAGTCCGACTTTTCCAATGCCACCGATGTGGCCGACTATCTGGTCGCCCGAGGTGTGCCGTTCCGGGAGGCCTATCAGCTGGTCGGCGGCCTGGTGAAGGGCTGTCTCAAGGAGGGAATTCTGCTGCGGGATCTGCCGTTGGAGCGCTGGCAGCAGCTCCATGCAGCGTTTGAGGCCGATATCCACGCCGCCATTGCACCGCGCCAGGTGGTCAGGGCCCGGCGCAGTGAGGGGGGCACCGGCTTTGAGCAGGTGCGGCAACAGTTGGACCTGGCTCGCCGCCGACTTGGCGAAGGATCGCCCCTGACCTCGTAACAATCGGGTCAGTCGGTTTAACCTTGGGGGGTGTGTGCCGTTCCGGCGTCACACGGGCCCTCACGGTTCAAGCCCATTCCCGGTCATCAGGTCAGTTCAGTGAGCATTTTCGTCGGCAATCTGCCCTTCCGCGCCGAGCAGGAAGACATCATCGAGCTTTTCACCCCTCATGCAGAGGTGGCGAACTGTTCTCTCCCCCTGGAACGGGACACCGGTCGCAAGCGCGGTTTCGCCTTTGTCGAGCTGGCCGATCCCGAGCAGGAGACCAAGGCCATCGATGCCCTGCAGGGGGTTGAGTTGATGGGCCGTCCCCTGCGCATCAACAAGGCCGAACCCCGCAGTGGTGGCGGTGGCGGAGCTGGCGGCGGCGGCGGTCGTCGCGGTGGCTATGGCGGCGGCGGTTACGGCGGCGGCGGCGGGGGTGCCGGTGGTGGCTACGGCGGCGCTGGCGGTGGCGGTGGTTATGGGGGCGGTGGCGGCGGCGGTTATGCCGGCGGCGGCGGTGGTGAGCGCGGCTCCGGAGCCCGCGGCTGGGAAGATCGCAGCTATGGCGGC
>CAIKWV010000163.1 GCA_903831165.1 uncultured cyanobacterium | reverse complement strand
TTGCTTCAGCCCCGCCGCCTGCAGGGCCGAAGCAGGCGCCTCCAGGACAGAAGCCAACGCCGGCAAGGACAGAGGTTCGGGCACATAGCCGCGGGCTCGGCGCAGCAGCACCGGCACCCCTTCGATCACCTGCACCAGCGAGTCATCCAGGGGCCGGGCAATCGGCCGGTCGTGCACCAGAAAGGCATCGGCGATACCGGCGAGCCGTTGCCGGGCTTCCAGCGGATCGGTGCAGAGCGGTTCGCCGCTGCGGTTGCCGCTGGTCGCCACCAGCGGCCGGCCGAAACGATGCACCAGCAGGTGATGCAGCGGCGAGGCTGGCCGCATCACCCCAAGGGCCGGACTGCCCGGGGCCACGCCGGGCCAGAGCTCCGTTGCTGCCGGCCGGCGCCCCAGCAACAGGATCGGTGCCGCCCCATGGTTCAGCACCGCGCGTTCAGCCCCATCGATCCAGACCGCGTCCTCCAGCCAGCTCTCATCGGCCACCAGCAGGGCGAAGGGCTTGGCCGGCCGCCGCTTGCGCCGCCGCAGCCGGGCCACGGCTGCGGGGTTGCTGGCATCCACCAGCAACTGGAAGCCCCCCACCCCCTGCAGGGCCACGATCTGTCCCGCCATCAACGCCTCGCAGGCCTGGGCCAGGGGATCGCTCTGATCGGGCGGATGACGATCGACCAGGGGCGCGGCCTGGTGATCCCCCCGACTCTCGCCTTGGCGATTGGCTGAAGGCTGAACCGGGCTTGCAGCCTGGTGCGCTGCCCCAGGATCCATACAGGAGTCCGGCTCGCCGCTCTCCAGCTCCGCCTCTGACCAGAAACGCAAGCGCGGCCCGCAGCGGGGACAGCTGATCGTCTCGGCATGGAAGCGACGATCGCCGGGATCAGCGAACTGCCGCCGGCAGGCTTCGCAGGGGGGGAAGCTCGCCAGGGTGGTGTGGGCGCGCCGGTAGGGGGTGGCCAGGGCGATGCTGTAGCGCGGCCCGCAGCGGGCACAGCTGATGAAGGGATCGCCGAAGCGGCGATTGGCGGGATCGGCCAGTTCCACCAGGCAATCGGGGCAAGGGGCACGATCGGGCGCCAGGCTGGGAGCGAACCAGCCCACCCCCAACGGCCGGGGCGGGCCGGCCGCGATTCGCACCCCCTGCCCCCGCGCCGTGGTGGGCGGTCCCCAGCAGGGCTCCAGGGACTCCAGACGGGCCGGGGCCGGCAGCTCCCGGGCCAGGCGCCCGAGGAAGCACTCAAGAACCTGGCGGGGGCCATACAGCTCCACCAGCACCCCCTCCGTGCCGTTGCACAGCTCGCCAGCCAACCCCAGCTCCGAGGCCAGCCGGTGCACCCAGGGCCGGAAGCCCACGCCTTGCACCACCCCGCGGCACAGCAGCCGCAGGCCGGCGATCTCGCCGGTCATGCCGGCAGGGACGCGGGCGACAGGGCCTCCAGCAGGGCCTCGAAGCCGGCCCCGGTGCGGGCCGAGCACTCCAGCACCCGGGCCTTGGGCGCCACCGCGGCGATCGCGCGGCGCGCCTGGGGCCGATCGAAGGCCACCGCTTCGGCCAGGTCGATCTTGCTGATCACCACCAGATCGGCGGAGTGGAACAGGGCGGGATATTTGAGCGGTTTGTCCTCCCCCTCGCCCGCGGCCAGCAGCACCAGGCGCAGGCCTTCCCCCAGGTCGTAGGCGGCGGGGCAGACGAGATTGCCGACGTTTTCGATCAGCAGCAGCTCCAGCTCCGCCAGGGGCTGGCCCTGGGCCTCGAGCGCCTCGACGGCCCGCTGCACCATCGCCGCCTCCAGATGGCAGGCCTGGCCGGTGGTGATCTGCACCGCCGGCAATCCGGCGGCCCGCAGACGCCGGGCGTCGTTGTCGGTGGCCAGATCGCCGACGATCACCGCCATCGAATGCTGGCCCGTGCCGGCGAGCCGCTCCAGCAGGGCCGTCTTGCCGGAACCGGGTGAGGA
>CAIKWV010000162.1 GCA_903831165.1 uncultured cyanobacterium | reverse complement strand
TGCCTTCGTCGCCGTTGATCACGCCGCCTTGGATGTAGCCGTAGTCGTAAAGACCAACGTTGATGTAGTCATTACCAGTACCGCCATACACGGAGGTGTTGTTGAGATAGACAGAGCTATCTCCGCCACCGAAGAACAGGTAGTCGTCGCCCTCGTTACCATTGATCAAGGAGCCGGTGATGCTGCCGTCATAGGCATGGATGTCATCGTTATTAGCGCCGCCTTGAACGGTCGAGTTGGTAACGTTGTCGCCGATGCAAACATCGTCATTGCCCGCACCACCTTTGACCGAAGAGTCCTTGACGGCGCCGCCCAGGTAGATGAAATCGTTACCTTCATTGGCATCCATATCGGAGCCTGTGAATTTTTTGCCGTAGCCAATGCTGAGGTAGTCGTCTCCGCCACCGCCATAGACTTGGGAAGTAGTGACATCACCGTTGATGAACACATAATCGTTGCCCAAGTTGCCGTTGACGCGTGAGCCGGTAAACTTGCCTAGAATGTAAATGTCGTCATTGCCGCCATCGCCAGCGACTCTGGAACCGGCAGCGACATCGGTGTGGATGCAGATGTCATCAGAACCCTCGCCGCCATAGACCGAGGACGCCGTGAACGTGCCATCAACTTCGATGTCGTCGCTGCCACCGTTGCCGTTGACCTTGGTGCGGAGAAGGGCGGTATCTTCGCCGAAGTAGATGGTATCGTTGCCATCAGCGCCAGTAGCGCTGTCGAAACCGCCATCGCCACGGATCAGCGAATCAGTAATATTGATCGTATCGCCATATTCTCCGAACTCGAGGAAGTCATTGCCACCACCACCTGCAACAGTGACGTTGGTCAGTGTAACTGGAATGAACGAGCTGGTTGTGTAATTGAAAAAGTCAATCTCGTCGTCCTGGGCGCCGCCATCGAACAGGGCATTGGTTGCACTGCCGTAGAGCTCGATGAGGTCATCGTTGTACCAGGTCTTGATCGAGCTACCGACCAGATCTCCGGTGCTTTGGACGGCGTCGGAGTTATTGCTGTAGGTGCTGACCTGAACGTTGGGATCCGTTGAAAACGGAAAGCCATTGACGATTGTGATCGCGGCCATGGGAAGAGTTGTGAGAGACACTCAGCCCATACTCTACAGGAGGAGGTCGCCATGTCCAAGCAATGTCTGCATGTGCTGATCTGATCTTGTGCCAGTTGGCTAGTCGGCCTCAGATGCGTCGTATGGAGTCGGCCTTGTCTTGGAAGGAGCCAAGAAGCATTTGCAAATAGGTTACTTTGCGGAGCTTGATGTTGGCATTCAGGCTCATGCCCACTTGCAGGGGCAGATTCTTGCCACTTTTGATCTTGAGCTGTTGGCTGTCAAGGCGGATGCTGGCGGGGTAGCTGTAATCGGTGCGCTGTTTGGCCTGGTCCGGTGCCAGGGCATCGGAGCCGATCTGGGCAACAGTCCCCTGAAGCACACCAAAATCGGAAGCCGGAAAGGAGTCGATGCTGATTTCAGCCGGCATTCCTTGGTGGACAAAGCCAATCTGGTCGCTGGCGATCTCGACATGAGCTTCAAGTTTGTCGAAGGGCACCACCTTCATCACGGTTTCTGTGCCTTGGCCGGCATAGCCAGCTGATTTGGGTTTGAGATCAAAAATAATGCCATTCACCGGCGAGCGCACTTCCTGATAACGCAGGTTCACGTCCGCATCGGTCAGCTGACTTTGGATCTGGGCCAGTTCGCTCTGCAGGCTGGCGATCTGGCCATCCAGTTGCTGGATCGCCTGCTCGAGGATCAGGGCTTGGCGCAGTCGCTCGATGCGGGTCTGCTTGAGCTGGCCAACACTTTCCTGGACTTTGTTGCGTTGCTGTAGGTATTGGAGTTCGCCGGCTGCGCCTTCTTTGCTGAGGCTGGACAGGCGATTTTCGATGTCCTGATCGAGTTGGAGGGTGGTTTCGAGTTTTTTGATTTCTTCGGCATTCTCCTGCAGGTAACGTTGCAGTTCAACTCTTTTGAGTCGCTGCTGTGTGCGGATCGTGCTGAGCTCTTGCGCTTTGAGTTGTTGGCTTTGCTGCAGCGATTTCTGTTTCTGCTGACTGCTTTCGGCATCCAGTTGGATCAGAAGTTGTCCTGCTTTGACCCGGTCACCGTCCTTGACCAGGATCTGTTTAGCGATGCCACCGGTAGGCATCTGGATTTCCTTGACGGAACCGATCGGTTGCAGTTTGCCTTTGGCGGTGACGATTTCGTCGGTTTTGGCGAAGGTCAGCCAGCCCAGTCCCAGGGCTGTGGTTGCCATCAAACCCCAGAGTACCGAACGCGTCCAGACTTCCGATTGCTTAAGAACAGCTTCGTCGTGGCTGACGGCCTCAACTCTCTGTTCGATCTGGTTTTGCAGCTTTTGAAACAGGCCCATCAACTGGCCTCCTGCTGGCGATACAGCGCGAAGTATCGGCCGCGCATGGACATCAGTTCGTCGTGGGTTCCTGTTTCAACAATGGCGCCTTGGTGCATCATCACGATCGTGTGGGCTCTGCGGATGGTGCTGAGACGGTGGGTGATGAAGAACACCGTGCAGTCTTTCAAGGATTCAACCAGGTTGTCGCAGACCCGTCGTTCGGTGTCGTAATCGAGGGCGCTGGTCGCCTCGTCCATCACCAGCAGCTTGGGATTGGACAGCAGGGTACGGGCAATGGCGATTCTCTGGCGCTGACCGCCCGAGAGGCTGGCGCCCCGCTCGCCGACGGTGGTGCTGTAACCAGCCGGCAGATCCATGATGAACTCGTGGGCACAGGCAAGCCGGGCGACCCGAACGATTTCATCGCTGTCAGCTTCCGGCTGGGTGAGGGCGATGTTTTCGGCCACGGTGCCACTGAACAGCAGCGGATCCTGAGGCACGATGCCCACCTGTCGGCGCAGGGAATAGAGCTCAACCTTGTCGATGTCGTAGCCATCGACTAAAACCCGACCGCGGTCCGGGGCGTAGAGGCGAGGCAGCAGCTTCATCAGCGTGCTTTTACCGCTGCCGCTCTGGCCGACGATGCCAACGAACGTTCCGGCAGGCACTGTGAGGTTGATTTCCTTGAGCACGGGTGGCGTACCCGGCTGGAAGGAGAAGGTCAGGGCCTCGAACTGGACTTCACCTTCGATCGGTGGCAGTGGAATCTTGGATTGGTCGGAGGTGTTCGATTCCTGAGGGGTATTGATCACATCGGCCAGCCGTTCAAAGGAGACCTTGAGCTCCTGGATGCTTTGCCAGGTGCTGGACAGACGCAGTAACGGCTGGGTGACATAGCCACTGATGATGCGGAAGGCGATCAGCTGGCCCAGGGTCAACTCACCTTTGAGCACTAAGGCCGCTCCGACCCAAAGCACCAGCAACTGGGACAGCTTCTGCAGAACGCTGCTGGTCTGATTGAGTGCTGTGCCGGTGATCGTTTTCTCGAAGGTGCGGGCGATATAGCGGCTGTAGCGCTCCTGCCATTTCCAGCGGCTGACCATTTCAACGTTCTGGGCTTTGACCGTCTGGATGCCGGTGAGCACTTCAACCAGATGACTCTGGGTGGAGGCATTTTCTTCGGCGGCTTGGCGGAACTGCCGGCGGAACAGGGGTGCCCCCAGCAGGGTGAGGCCGATCTGGATCGGCAGCACGCCGAGGGCCACGAAGGTCAGCAGCCAGCTGTACATCGCCATCACAATGATGTAGATGACCGAAAAAGCCGCATCCAGAATCGTGGTCAGGGCCTGACCGGTCAGGAAGTTGCGGATCTTTTCCAGCTCGCCCATCCGGGAGGAGAGATCGCCGACCGGGCGGCGATCGAAGTAACCCAGCGGCAGCCGCAGCAGATGGTCGATCACCTCAGCGCCGAGCCGTGCATCGATGCGGTTGGTGGTTTCGGCGAACAGGAAGGTGCGCAGGCTGGTCAGCACGCCCTCCAGCACGGTGACCGCCACCAGGGCAAAACCGAGAACCTGGAGCGTGTCGAGGCTGCGCTGGCGGATCACCTTGTCAATGATCACCTGAATCAACAGGGGGTTGGCCAGGGTGAACAGCTGCACCACGAAGGAGGCCACCAGCACCTGCAGCAACACACCGCGGTACCGGCTGAGCACGGGCAGAAACCAGCCCATGCCGAAGGAATCCTCGGGCGTGGAAGCGGACCGCTCCATCAACAGCAGATCAATCCCTTCAGGGAATTCCTGCTGGATCCGATCGGGGCTCAGGGTTAACAGACCTTCGCGCGGCGAGGCCAGGGTCAGGCCCCGGTTGTTGCTGTCCACCACCACGGCGAAACCCCCTTTCCAGGGCAGCAGCGAGGGCGATTGCAAGCGGGTGCCCACAGCGGCAGGAACCTTGGCGGACACCACGTGCAGTCCCAGGCTGGCCGCCAGCTGGCCGCACATCTGCAGGTCGGCGACCTGTCCCCGTCGCTTGGAATCGCGCAGAACCTTCTCGATCGAGTCACGACGGAAGGGCAGCTTCATCAGCTTGGCGATCATCTGGAAGCAGGCCAGCACCTCTTCCATGGGGCCATCGGCCCGGATCACCTGCAGGTTGGACAGCGGTGATGAGCCCCCACCCGGAGTCAGGGCGCTGGCCATGGGCAGCAGCGGCGCCGGCTTGATCCGCTCATCGGCAATCAGGGCCGTGCTGCCGGAGCTCTCTTCCTCACTAGCTTCGCCCCCCGGGGCCAGTTGCCAGGGCAGGGCGATCAGCCGCAGACCAAAGGGCCCCTCGGCGGCGGCGGCGGGGTGGCTCAGATCCACGGCATCGCCGATCTGACCGCTCGCGACATTGGCGCTGGCCAGGAAGATCGCCCGCTCCAGTCCTTCCTGCTCGAGACTGGCTGGGTCGGCTTTGATCAGCGAGGACGACTCGATGGCCCTGGGCAGAAGCTCCTGGACGGAGCCCTTGGCGCGCGGGTGGTGCTGAAACAGCAGATTCAGCAGGGCGGACAGCTCAGCCGGCCAGAGCGTCTGATCGCACCAGGTGCGGAACGTGGCGTCGTTCTGATAGAGGCTGACGATCTCCTCGTCAGGAATGCTGGCGGCCAGCACCTCGGTAGCGGCTGAAATCTGTTCGCAGGGGGCGGAGCGCAGCAGGGAGGCCAGTCCCAGCAGGTTGTTGGGCCCCAGTCGCGCCAGGGTGATCAGCTTTCCCTTGTCCGATCCCAGCAGCCTGACCTCTCCTTGCAGCACGAGGAAGATCTGGGCCGGCAGCACGGTGCCATCAAGGATCGGCTGGCCGAGCCGGAACCGGACGTAGGAGGTGGTCTGATCGAGGCGCTGAAGGGCTTCCTCGCTGAGGTTGCGGAACGCCTCGCAACGGCTCAGGATCAGGGCTGGAGACTGGGTCATGCCTTCAGCTGCATCTCGAGGCGGGCCATTTCTTCGTTGAGTCGGCGCTTGACCTCGGCTTGGACGTCCTCTTCGAAGAGTTCAGCGGCCATCTTTGCGGCGACCTGTTGGTCAAAGGTAGCAGGGGTGTATTGCTCCAGCCGCACAACCAGATTCCAGTCCGCCACAGCGAAGGGTTCGAGCAGGGTTCCAGGCGAGACGACACGCAGTCGCTCGGCCAGGGCCGGGTGCCCCTTGCTCAACGGCGCCGGACCAATGATCCCGTGACTTGATTTTTCAGGTCCCTCGGCATAGGTGGAGGCCAGTTCAGCAAAAGTGGCCTCCCCCGCGGCGATGCGGAAGTAGAGCTCCCGGGCCAGCATCGGGTCCTTGACTCTGATCAGGCTGTAGACCACCTGGTCCAGGTCGTTCTTGCGCTGCAGGAAGCGGGCTTCCGCTTTGTGGCGGTAGTGCTCGTCGCAATGGCGCTGGATGCGCTGGTTCAGGGACAGCTTCCAGCGCATGTCCGCCTCGGTCATGCCCAGCTTGCCCAGCTCGATCGCCAGGTCTTCCGGACCCTGGAGCCGGCGCTGCCGGCAGAACTCCTCCAGTTGTTGCTGCACCAAGGCTGGGTCGAAGGCTTCGCCCGCCACCGCATCGGCCCTGGCCATGCGCTCGATCAGGGGTCTCAGCAGCTCATGGCGGCCCAGCAAGGCCGTGACGTCCACGGGAAGATTGGTCACGTCTTCATTCATCGGCCTGACCTTAGCAACGGTTCGCGGTTTGCTCACGGGCCTGTGGGCGTTTGACCAAGGGCGCCATCGGTGTGCATAATCTTCAAGCCGACGGCAGCGTCGGTCCAGACCGAAGGAGCCTTTCAGGGCATTCCTTTAAGTGGTCTGATTCATGCGGATGTAGCTCAGTGGTAGAGCATCTCCTTGCCAAGGAGAGGGTCGAGAGTTCGAATCTCTTCATCCGCTTACCTTAAAAAACGCGAGAGACTGCTGGACATTTGTTCCAGGCCTTCCGTTGCGTTGATCGGCCGTTGACCTCAGTTCAGCATGGGGCTCGTCGAGAGCTGCTCTGACCAGGCTCAAGCGGGCTCTGGCACGGGCCTGGCTGTTGATTCCTGATTCGGACTTCTTGATCGGTACCAACCACAGGCTGGCAGTCGCAGCCGGTCTTCAGCGGGGCGGATGCCAGACCAGCAGGTGCTGGTGGTGGCTGCTGTCGAAACCCAGTCGCCGATAGAAGCCGGCGCTGTTGGTGGTCATCAGGTACACCCGCTCCACCCGCCGCACTGCAGGGGTGCGCAGCAGTTCAGCCACCAGGCTTCGCCCCAGGCCCTGTCCCTGCTGGGGGGCGGCCACCACCACGTCCCAGAGCACGGCGCGGAATACCCCGTCGCTGGTGGCCCTGCCGAACCCGACCAGGCGGTCGCCCTCCCAGGCGCTCACCGCCGCCTGGCTGCCCCGCAGCATTGCCGCCAGTTCCTTGCGGCTGCGCTGGTGTGCCCAGAAGCTGTGCTGCTCGAACAGCTGACGCAACTGCTCCAGCTGGCCGGGCCCCAGGCGCAGCCGCAGGGCGCCATGCCGATGCTGAATCAGCTGGATCTCGGTGCTCAGGGAATCTTGTGTCACGAGTCAGCGGCGATCCTGATCACCCCCATGCCCGGGAACCCGTTCCAGGGGCTGGGCGTCAGGGCCATCATTTGTGGCGAGCTGGATCAGCCAGAGGCGGGTGTGGGCATCCACGTCAGGCAGATAGGGGTAGCGCGATGGTGTCCGGACCAGCTGCCGCAGGGCCGGCGTGGCGCCGAAGCCGCCCGGGCGGGTCGGCAGCCGGCCCAGCCAGGCCTGAGACGGTCGGTAGAGCAACAGCGGTCGGTTCAGGGACAGGGTCGCGCTGGTGAGGGCTCCAGCCGGGAGGATCTGCAGGTCGGCATCCTGCCGGAGCTGGGTGCTCAACGCCAGCAGCCGCGGCAGATAACCCTCGGAGATCAGCAGGGGCCTGGGCCACTGATTCACGGCCGTGGCGATCTGGGCCTGGTCGATGTTGCCGAGCTTGCTCCACCAGGTGGGGGTCGCCAGCACCTCAAGACTGGATCGCAGGCCCAGCAGCAGCACCAGGGCGGCGAGCAGCAGCGCCAGCTGTCGGCGCTGCAGCCACAGGTGGGCCAGCGCCCCGGCCACGGCCAGTTGGACGGCCAGGTAGCCCGGTTGCGGATAGCGGGCCACTGAGGAGCGGCTGCCGCCGAGCAGCAGGTCCGCCACGATCAGCGGCAGCACCGATCCCAGCAGCAGGGCCAGCAGCAGGCCAGCCGGTCGTCGGTCGGGTTGGCGCAGGAGCCAGTTCCAGGCGAGGCCCGTGCCCAGCACCGCGCCGACCACGGCCAGAGCCCGCAGCCCGACCTGGAGCGGTTCGTCGCCGCTGATCAGGCGGCCGCCCGGATCGAGGTCGAGCCACAGGCGCGTCAGGTTGAGCCCCCAGTTCCAGCTCAGCAGAGGCAGGGGCAGGGAGCTGGCGGTCCAGATGTTGTGGCCGCTCTGCAGCATTTGGCCCTGCATGGCGACCCCGATCCAGGGACTGAAGGCGATCAGGGCGCCGGCATGGGTGAGCAGCAGGGCACGACGGCTCTGGCGCCAGGGCGGCAGCAGCGGCAGCAGGGAGTAGGCCGCCACCAGCCCCAGCGAGAGCACCTGGGTGTAGAGCAACGCCGTCAGCCCCGTCCCGTAGAGCATCCAGTCGCTTCGCCGGTCGGTGCGGAAGGCTCGCAGCAGCAGCCAGGCCACCAGCGCGGTCAGGGTTGCCCAGAGGGAGTATTCGCGCAGTTCCTGGGCGTACAGCAGGTCCAGCGGGCAGACGCTCACCAGGGCGGCGCTGATCAGCACCGCGGCGGTGCTTTGCCAGAGCTCCCAGGCGAGCAGGGCGATCGCCGGGATCAGGGCGATGCCGAACAGAGCCGACAGCAGGCGTAGATCGGTTGGATCGGCGGCGAACTGCCGTTGCCAAGCCCTGGCGGCCAGGTAGTACAGCGGCGGATGTTCCGGAGCCTCCTGGGCCAGGGCCAGGGTTGTGTCCATGGCCCGGCTGCCCGGGCGATGGCGGAGCTGGGCCTGCCAGGCCTGGACCGGGTGGACGCGGCCATCGGCCAGCTCGCGCTTCACCCTGGCCAGGGAGCTGCCGGAGATGCGCAGCGCGCTGTAAATCTCGTCGCCGCTCAGGACTTTGGCTGGGACCTGGCTCAGCCGCAGTGCGGAGCCCAGAGCCAGAATCAGCACCAGTGCCACCACGGCCAGGCGCAGACCGGTCCTGCCCTCACGGGCAACGACGGGACTGGCTGGCAGCTTCGCCATGGGGGCTGGACGCGGCGACTCATCTTCGCTCTTGCCCGATGCCGACTTGTCTGTCGTTCGCTGGGGCGGGACTCCGCCCGCAACGGCCAGTCAGGAGCGGATCCGTCCGGCGGCGCGCTCAGTAGGCTGCCCCCTTAGATAAGTCAGGTCGCGCTCCCATGCTCAAGCTGCTGCTGGGTGATCCGAATGCCCGCAAGCTGAAGAGTTACCAGCCGGTCGTCTCGGACATCAACCTCCTGGAAGAGGAGGTCTCGGCACTGAGCGACGACGAGCTGCGCGGCCTGACCAGCGAGTTCCGCCAGAAACTGGAGAATGCCCGTTCCGGCGGCGGCAGCGCCGAAGCCCTGCGCAGTCGTGAGCGGCAGCTGCTGGATGAGTTGCTCCCGCAGGCGTTTGCGGTGGTGCGCGAGGCTGGACGGCGCGTGCTCGCCATGCGCCATTTCGACGTGCAGTTGATCGGTGGCATGGTGTTGCACCGGGGCCAGATCGCCGAGATGAAGACCGGTGAGGGCAAGACCCTGGTCGCCACGTTGCCGGCCTACCTCAACGCCCTTACCGGGCGGGGCGTGCATGTGGTGACGGTCAACGACTACCTGGCCCGCCGCGATGCCGAGTGGATGGGCCAGGTCCACCGCTTCCTGGGGCTTTCGGTGGGTCTGATCCAGCAGGACATGGCTCCGAGCGAACGCCGGCGCAACTATGGCTGCGACATCACCTATGCCACCAACTCGGAACTGGGTTTCGACTACCTGCGCGACAACATGGCGAATGACATCGCCGAGGTGGTGCAGCGTGAGTTCCATTACTGCGTCATCGACGAAGTCGATTCGATCCTGATCGACGAGGCCCGGACGCCTCTGATCATCTCCGGCCAGATCGAGCGGCCCCAGGAGAAGTATCGCCGTGCTGCCGCGATTGCCGAGCAACTGGAGCGCTCTGCCGAGATGGGCAAGGACGGCATTGATCCAGAAGGTGATTATGAGGTGGACGAGAAGCAGCGCAATGTCACCCTCACGGATGAGGGCTTTGCCAAGGCCGAGCAGCTGCTGGGGGTTGCCGATCTCTACAACCCTGCCGATCCCTGGGCGCATTTCATCAACAATGCCCTCAAGGCCAAGGAGCTGTTCGTCAACGATGTCAACTACATCGTCCGTGCCGGTGATGCGGTGATCGTTGATGAGTTCACGGGACGGGTGATGCCCGGGCGCCGCTGGAGTGATGGGCTGCACCAGGCGATTGAAGCCAAGGAAGATCTGGAGATTCAGCCGGAAACCCAGACGCTCGCCAGCATCACCTACCAAAACTTCTTCCTGCTCTATCCGCGTCTGGCGGGCATGACCGGCACGGCCAAAACAGAAGAAGTGGAGTTCGAGAAAACCTATAAGCTGGAAGTCACCATTGTTCCTACCAATCGCGTCCGCTCCCGCGCTGATTGGACCGATCAGGTGTACAAGAGTGAGCCGGCCAAGTGGCGGGCCGTCGCCTTGGAAACGGCCGAAACTTACAAAATCGGCCGACCCGTGCTGGTGGGAACCACCAGTGTCGAGAAGTCCGAGTTGCTTTCGGCTCTGCTGGCCGAGCAGGAGGTGCCCCACAACCTGCTCAATGCCAAGCCCGAAAATGTCGAGCGAGAGGCTGAAATTGTCGCCCAGGCCGGGCGACTGGGTGCTGTGACAATCGCCACCAACATGGCTGGTCGCGGCACCGACATCATTCTGGGCGGCAACAGCGATTACATGGCTCGCCTCAAGTTGCGTGAGGTGCTGCTGCCCCGGCTGGTGCGTCCCGAAGAGGGGCATAAGCCACCGATTCCGCTGCAGCGTCAGTCCGAGGCTGCCGCTGGCTTTGGCGCCACCACCCCGGGGGCGACGGCTCCCTCGGAGGCCCGGGCCATGGGCAATCTCTATCCCTGCACTCTTTCCCCCGACACCGACGAGGCCCTGGTCGGCCTGGCCCGCCAGTTGGTGAGCAGCTGGGGCGACCGGGCGCTTACGGTGCTGGAGCTGGAGGATCGCATCGCCCTGGCGGCCGAGAAGGCCCCCACCCAGGATCCCCAGATTCAGGCCCTGCGTGATCTGATCGCCACGGTCAAGGCTGAATACGACGCTGTCGTCAAGCAGGAGGAAGCCCAGGTGCGACAGGCGGGGGGGCTGCATGTGATCGGCACCGAGCGCCATGAATCCCGCCGGGTTGACAATCAGCTGCGCGGTCGCGCCGGCCGCCAGGGTGATCCAGGCAGCACCCGTTTCTTCCTGTCGCTCGAGGACAATCTGCTGCGCATCTTCGGTGGCGAGCGGGTGGCTGGCCTGATGAATGCCTTCCGTGTGGAAGAGGACATGCCAATTGAGTCGGGCATGCTGACACGTTCACTTGAAGGTGCTCAGAAAAAGGTTGAAACCTATTACTACGATATTCGTAAACAAGTCTTTGAGTATGACGAAGTCATGAATAATCAGCGTAAAGCTGTCTATGCTGAGCGTCG
>CAIKWV010000161.1 GCA_903831165.1 uncultured cyanobacterium | reverse complement strand
CCTGGCGGTGAGCCGGGCCCGGGCCGCCGCCGTGCCGGAGCACTGGATCCGGCGCCAGACCCTGGCCAACGAGGAGCGCTTCGTCACCCCCGCCCTCAAGGGACGGGAGGGGCAGATCCTGCAGCTGCGCGCCCGGGTCGCCCAGCGGGAATACGAACTGTTCGTGGCCCTGCGCGCCCGGGTGGGGGAGCGGGCGGCGCCGATTCGCACGGCCGCCCGGCTCGTGGCCGAACTCGACGCCCTCGCCTCCTTGGCCGAGGTGGCCGCCACCAGCGGCTATTGCCGGCCCGAACTGGTGGCGGGCCGGGAGCTGCGCATCGAGGCCGGCCGCCACCCGGTGGTGGAGCAATTGCTGGTGGAGGAGCCCTTCACCGCCAACGATCTGGCCCTGGGGGGGGACGCCGGGCAGCCAGCGAGCCCGCAGACAGACCTGGCCCTCGGCGACGGCGCAGGGGCCCCGGGCACGGACGGCCACGCCGAGCAGGAGCGGCGGCACGGCGGCGCGGAGCTTGCGGCGATCGGTAATCGGCCCGACACCGTGCCCATCAACCCCGCCAGCGATTGGCCGGGCAGCCCAGCGGGCACCGCCTCCAGGGGCCAGGCAGACCCGGACCGGGCCGACGGCGGCAACGCCCCAGCCGCCTCGCCTGATGCCCGATTCGCTCCACCTGACGCACAACTCGGCGGCACCACCAACGCCCCATCCGGCTCAGCGGAAGCCGGGTTCACCGGCGGCGACCGGGTCGAGGCGCCCGATCTGCTGGTGCTGACCGGCCCCAATGCCAGCGGCAAGAGCTGTTACCTGCGCCAGAGCGGCCTGCTGCAGTTGATGGCCCAGATCGGCAGCTGGATCCCGGCCCGCTCGGCCCGGCTGGGCATCGCCGATCGCATCTTCACCCGGGTCGGCGCCGTCGATGACCTGGCCAGCGGCCAGTCCACCTTCATGGTGGAGATGGCCGAAACCGCCAACATTCTCCACCACGCCAGCGCCCGCTCCCTGGTGCTGCTCGACGAGATCGGCCGTGGCACCGCCACCTTCGATGGCCTCTCGATCGCCTGGGCCGTGGCCGAGCACCTGGCCAGCAGCATCGGCGCCCGCACCATCTTCGCCACCCACTATCACGAGCTCAACGAACTGGCCGCGCTGCTGCCCAATGTCGGCAACGCCCAGGTGCTGGTGCAGGAAACCGGCGACGACCTGGTGTTCCTGCACCGGGTCAGCCGCGGCGGCGCCAGCCGCAGCTACGGCATCGAGGCGGCCCGGCTGGCCGGGGTTCCCGCCACCGTGGTACTGCGGGCCCGCCCGGTGCTCGGCCGCATCGAGGCCAACAGCCACGTGGCGGTGGGGCTGGACACCGAGCCCCTGGCGGTTGAGCGGGCCTAACCCGGTCGATCCAACCAGGCCCGACGCAACAGGGCATTGACGCTGGCTCCCACCAGGCCGGCGCCGCCGCGGCTGCCCTCCAGGCGGATCTGGGGCAGGTCCGTGGCCGCCAGCAGCGCCTTGCTCTCCAGCACGCCCACGAAACCGACCGGCATGCCCACCACCAGGGCCGGCCGCGGCGCTCCGGCGGCCACCCGCTCCAGCAGCCGCACCAGGGCGGTGGGGGCGCTGCCGATCAGCACCACGGCACCGGGATGGGCCTCCAAGGCCCGATCCAGACCCTCAGCCGCCCGGGTGCCGCCCTCAGGAGCCTTGGCAGGCGCCCAATCGAGCACGGAGTACACGCCCACGCCAAGGGTTCGCCGCGCCATCGGCGCCACGGCCGCCGCCGCCATGGCCGTGTCGGTCAGGATCGCGGCCCCCGCCAGCAGGGAATCCAGCCCCTGCGCGCAGGCCCCGGGGGAGAAGCGCACCCCGGAGGCCACGCTCAGGTCGCCGCTGCTGTGCACCAGGCGCTCCACCACCTCCTGCTCCAGCGTCGTCAGTGAGTCCAGCAGACCTGTGGGCTCCAGCCAGCCGTGGATGCGGCGCAGGCTCTCCGTGAAGATCGGGTGATCGAAACCGTCCATGCCGCCATCCTGGGTCGTTCCCGGTCCCGACCGTGCTGACTGACGATCCGCCGCGCAGCCAACGGTCTGCGGATCGTCCCGGGGCATGCTCCTAGCCTCTGGGCAGCGACTGCGTCCCCATCGGCGCCGGGCGATGCCCATCCATCTCTATTGGGGCGACGACGAGGCCGCCCGCCAGCGGGCGGTGGAAGCCCGGGTGCAGGAGCTGGTGGATCCGACCTGGGCCACCATCAACCTCAGCCGCCTCGATGGCAACGACAGCGCCCAGGCCGCCCAGGCCCTGGAGGAGGCCCGCACCCCGCCCTTCGGCGGCGGCGCCCGGGTGGTGGTGCTGCAGCGCAGCCCCTTCTGCAACCAGTGCCCAGCCGAGCTGGCGGACCAATTGGAGGCCACCCTGGAGCTGGTGCCCGACAGTTGCCATCTGCTGCTGATCAGCCCCGGCAAACCCGACGCCCGCCTGCGCACCACCAAAGCCCTCAAGAAGGTGGCCCAGGAACACAGCTTCGTGCTGCCGGCGATCTGGGACGGGGGCGGCCAGGTGGAGCTGGTGCAGCGCACCGCCCACGCCCTGGGCCTGAAGCTGGAGCCCGCCGCCGCCGAGGCCCTGGCCGAGATCATCGGCAGCGACAGCACCCGCCTGGAGAGCGAACTCGAGAAACTGAGCCTGTACCAGCAGGGCCGGGACCCAACCGCCGCCATCCAGCTCCAGTCGGTGGAAGCCCTGGTGGGGGGGCGCAGCACCAGCAGTCTCGCCGTCGGTGATGCCCTGCTGGCGGGCCAGCCGGCCGAAGCGATCGCCCTGACCGATGCCCTGCTGGCGGCCAATGAACCAGCCCTGCGGATCGTCGCCTCGCTCAGCAGCCAGATCCGCGGCTGGCTGTGGGTGGCCCTGCTGGAGAAGACCGGTGAACAGGACGTGGCCGTGATCGCCAAGGCGGCCGGCATCGGCAATCCCAAACGCATCTATGTGATGCGCAAACAGATCCGCGGCAAGGCCCCGAGTCAGCTGCTGGCCCTGCTCAGTCAGCTGCTGGAGGTGGAGATGGCGCTCAAGCGGGGCAGCGATGCGGGCGAGGCCTTCCGCGATGGCTTTCTGCTGGCCGCCCTACGCCCGGGCGGAGCGGCGGGAGCCGGGCGCCGATAATCGAAGCCCACACCGCAACATCTCTTGGGATGGCCCTGCTGGTTCAGAAATTCGGAGGCACCTCGGTCGCGGATGTGGAACGCATCCAGGCCGTGGCACGGAGGATCGCCGCCTCGCGGGACGAGGGCCATGAGCTGGTGATCGTGGTCTCGGCCATGGGCCACAGCACCGATCAGCTCACCGCTCTGGCGCGGGCGATCAGCCCCAATCCGCCCCAGCGGGAGATGGACATGCTGCTGGCCACCGGCGAACAGGTGTCGATTGCCTTGCTGTCAATGGCCCTGCACCAACAGGGGGTTCCAGCCGTGTCGATGACCGG
>CAIKWV010000160.1 GCA_903831165.1 uncultured cyanobacterium | reverse complement strand
GGCAAGCCCTTGGAACCTGACCTGGGCGCTGGCTTGGGCTACGGCACTGAGGCCATGGCATTGGGGCCATCGGGATTGCGCCGCAGTGCCTGCGAAAGGCCCCGCCAGCAGGATCGGGTTCAACCGAAGCGATAGTGCTTGCGCAGCGGAACATGAACCTCCCAGACGCAGGCCAGACCCGCCGGGAAGCTGACCAGATCACCGGCGGCGAAGCGCACCGGATCGCCGCCCTCGGGCGTGACGGTGACCTCGCCTTCGAGCAGCAGGCAGGTTTCGCTCTCGTCGTAACTCCAGGGGAAACGGCTGACGCCAGAGCTCCAGATCGGCCAGCTGGTGATGCCCAGGTCGGCGATGGTGGCCTCAGGACAGGGGGAGATCACGGCGATCTGCATCACGGTTCGTTGGAAGAGGCATCCGCCAGATCATGAAGGCGATCGATCAACAGGTCCACCTCGGTGTCATCGCCAGGAACGGTCGCGTCATCGTTGTGGCTGGCCATGCGCTCGAGCCGGCGTCGCACCTCCTGCTGCAGGCGCTCGCCATTGCGCCGCGCCAGCAGGGTGAGGGTCGAAGGGGGCTGATCAGGCCGTTCAAGGTCTCGCTTCGCAGGCTCCAGGGGTGCTTCGCCAGCCGCAGCTGGGGCGACGTCGGCGCGGCTCTCAAGACTCTGGCGCAGCTGGGCCAGCTCCAGCCGCAGGGCCCGCAACTCCTGCCAGATCTCCGGCAGCCCTGGCTGGGCCGGACTGGAGGGGAGCGCCATGGACGAAACAGCAGCGATGAAGGGCCTGGGGAGGGGGAGACCGCGAGGATCTCCCCGGCAACAGAGGCTGAAGGTCATCATCAGGGATGGGGGGGGCCAGCCGTCGGAGCCATGGACGCAGCGGCCTGCCACTGGCCGAAGCATCAAAGCTCAACAGTCCCATGGCGGCCTTGCTGGGGGCAACATCCGCAACCGGGGAGCGTTGTTCTTGCCCCCGTGAAGCAAGAACTGACCACTGTCTGGGCTGCGCGCTAGAGGGGGTCAACGTCAGGGTTCTGCCGCTCGGTCATGACCCAAGGCACCGAGCCCAGCCCTCAGCCGGTGGTGAACGGACCATCCCCGAGCGCGGCTCCGATCAGCAGCTTCTGCCCGTGGCCTCGCTGCTGCCCCTGGGTGCTAGATGGGTTCGGAGTGGCCCGGGAACAGTGGTGGAGTTCTCTCCCTGGCTGTTCCTGGCGATCGGCAGTCTCTGCCTCCTGAGTGGCTGCATCCTGCAAAAGCCGTAAGCAGCGGCACAGCAGTTGCAACCATCGGGAAGCACCAAGACCAGCCGGCCCTGAGCTGGCACCGCTGGGTCCGGGAGATCTCAGCAGGTCCGCCTGCCATTGACGAAATACGTGGACAACAGCCCCAGGCTTTTGGTCTCCACCATGCCCCGATGCTCGAGTTCAAAGTCTTCGGCCAGCAAACCAGCGGTGGCCGCCGAGACATGGATGCGACCCGGCTGGCCCGAGGACTCCATGCGGCTGGCCTCATTGACCGTGCTGCCCCAGATGTCATAGGTGAACTTATGGGTACCGATCACACCGGCCACCACCGGCCCACTGTGAATACCCAGCCGGATCTGGAGATCACAGCTGTACACACGATCGAGCCTGGCCAATGCCGAAACCATCTTGATGGCGACATCGGTCACCGCCGCGGCATGGTCCGGGCGTGGGTCGGGCAAACCGCCCACCAACATGTAACAATCGCCGATTGTTTTGATTTTTTCAAGACGGGCCTCATCCACCAATTGGTCAAAACTGGAAAACAGCTCATGCAGCATTTCCACCAGCTGGGTTGGATTCATTCCCTGGGACATTCTGGTGAAACCAACCAGGTCAGAGAACATGACTGTCACATTGGCGTGACTGTCTGCACAACGTTCTTCGCCAGCCTTGAGGCGATGGGCAATCGAGCGGGGCAAGATATTGAGCAGCAGATTTTCCGTCTTTTGCTGCTCCAGCTTCAACAGATCGTGCTGCGACTGAAGCTGGAGCCGCTGGGCCCGTTCCAGATCGCGCAGTTGTTTCTTCTCCAGCGACGAGGTCAGCCGGGCACGCAACAGGACCTGGCTGAAGGGCTTGGGTAGGTAATCTTCAGCGCCCATCTCAATGCAAGCCACGACACCATCGATACTCTCGCCACCGGAGATCACGATCACAGGTAACCCCCGCAATTGGGGACTGGCCTGCATCTTCGCCAGCACATCGAGACCATCCATCAAGGGCATCTCCATGTCCAGCAGCATCAGATCAAACGGCTCCCGTTCCAGTCGCTCCAAGGCAGCCATGCCATCGGCGGCCTCCTCGATGTGCTGCACTCCCAGTTTGCGCAGGGAGCGACTGATGCCCATGCGCAACATGCGACTGTCGTCGACCACCAGAATCCGGGCACGGCCCAACAATTCCTGGGCCGGGGTCGGCAACGGAACCATCGCGGGGTCAGACGAGAGAGACGAGGGAGGCTGCACGATCAACGGACAAAGAACACAGCAGCAGAGCCTTCAGGTCCGCAGGTGCCTGAGCCCATCCATGATCGCTTGCGGCATCTGATCCAGCGGTACGCTGCGATCCACAGCCTTCAATTCCACCGCGGCCCTCGGCATGCCATAGATCACGCAGCTCTCCTCGGATTCGGCCAAGGTGTAACCACCAGCCCGCTGGATCGCCTGCATGCCCACGGCCCCATCGCTGCCCATGCCGGTGAGCAGAATCGCCAGAGCGTGGGGACCAGCCGCCGCGGCAGCGGATCGGAACAACACATCGACCGAAGGGCGGCAGTGGTGAACCGGCGGTGACTGCAGCAATCGCGTGCGGTAGCCAGCGGTCTTGACCACCATCAGGTGATAGTCGCCGGGAGCGATCAGGCAGAGACCGGGCCGCAACGGCTCGCCATCCGTCGCTTCCCTGACCTCATAGGGGGTCAGCGTGTTGATGCGATCGGCCACCGCCTTGGAGAAGTAGGCGGGGATGTGCTGCACGACCACAATCGGGGGCAAATGATCCGGCAAAGCCGGCAGCAGATAGCGCAAAGCCTCGACGCCACCCGTGGAGGCGCCGATCACAATCAGCCGGTTCTCCCCTTGGCTGGCGCTCAGGGGCGGGGCGCTGACCGGCGCGGTGGGGGCAGCGGGTCGCGCGATCTTGGGACCGCGACGGGCCCGGTAGGCCGCCTTGATGTGAAACGCCAGCTTGCTGGCCAGGGCACCAATGGAGCTGTGGCCATCGGGCTTGGCCAGCACCTCCTGGGCACCCGCCTCCAGGGCATCAAGCGCCAGCTGGGATCCCGCCTGGGTGAGCGAACTGATCACCACCACGGGCAGCGATGAGTTCTCGCTGCGGAGCTTGCGCAAGAAGGTGAGGCCATCCATGCGCGGCATCTCCATATCCAGGGTCAGCACATCGGGGTTGAGCCTGGGAATCTTGTCGATGGCGATCAGGGGGTCATTGGCGACACCAACCACCTCGATCTCGGGATCAAGTTCCAGGGTCTCGCTGATGGTTTTTCGTACCAGTGCCGAATCATCGATGACCAGCACCCTGATGATCTTGGTCGCCATGACTGCCGAGGAGATGCCGGTGGGGAAGAAAGGATGAATACTAACTGGCTCAGGCTAGGGCACTAGGAGCTGCTACGGCGGTAGATGCCTCCAGCAAGAGAGATGAAATCATGACGCAGATGCACCAGGCTGTCCGAATGACCAATCACCAACAGTCCACCAGGAGCCAGCATGGAATGGAGGCGTTCAATCAGCTGGCCCTGAGAATCAAGGTCAAAATAGATCAGAACATTGCGGCAAAAAATGAGATGAAATAAGCGAGAAAAGGGGTAGTTTTCCTGAAACAAGTTGACGCGTCTCAGGCGGATCTTGTCCTTGATCGCAGCCTTGACCTTGCACTGCCCCTCATAGGGACCTGTACCTCGCTGGAAGTAACGAGCCAGCCAATCGGGGTCGGGCAAATGCAGGGCATCGCGGTTGTAAATGGCCGCACGCGCCCGCTGCAAGGCCTTACGGGAAAGATCACTCGCCTCGATCGACCACTCAGGAATGCCACCATGACGGATGGCGAACTCACTCAACACCATGGCCAGGGAATAGGCTTCTTCCCCTGAGGCTGTGGCCGCCGACCAGCAGCGCAGATCCCGCCTGGCATCTGGACAATCCAGCAACAGTGGATCGAGGAGTTCCTCCGCCAGACGCTGGAAATGGCTTGGTTCCCGAAAGAACTGGGTGTGATTGGTGGCGATGAGATCAAGCATCGTCTCAATCTCATCGCCATGGTCTCGATCCCTCAGCAGCTTGCCATAGTCATCCCAGGAAGCCAGACCTAAATGGTGCAGGCGCGATCCGAGGCGGCTGGTGAGCAATCCTTGGCGCGCAGGCCCCAGGTGAATGCGACTATGGGCAAAGATCAGCTGGCAGATCTGCTGATAAGTCTTGGCATTGATTGGTGCTGGTGTGATGTCGATTGTCATGACTCTGACTCGGGTCAGAAGTCGCGGAAGTGGGCATCAACATCTTCCGGGCGAACCTTGCGCTTGGCCTTGGTCAGGTTGACTTCATGCTCCTGGGCTTCGGCCAGCAGATAGGGATGGGACGGGATCCTGCTTCCCTCGAGCGCCGGGCTGCCATCCACCACATGGCGCAGATCAGCCGTGATCTGGCGCTGGCGTCCAGCCTGGGCACGCATCTCTTCTGCGGCACTGGCAATCTGCTCGGTGTTGGCAGCACTGGCCTGGGCGACTTTGCTCATTTGCTCAATCGAAATGGCACTGCTTTGGGCAACTTTGCTCATCTCCTGAATCGCCAGGGTGATGTGCTCGATTCCCTGGGCTTGCTCCTTGGCAGCCAGGGCAATCTCGGCGACAAGATTATCTGTTTGTTTGATCTTGGCCTCGATCAGATTGAAGCTTTCGCCGACGCTTTTCAGGCATTCCGATCCCTGCTTGCTATTCAGAATCGAAGCCTCGATCTTGGTCGCTGATTCATTGGCGGCCGCCGCACTGCGCTGGGCCAACGACCGCACCTCTTCGGCCACGACGGCAAAGCCAGCTCCGGCCTCCCCGGCTCTGGCCGCCTCCACGGCGGCATTGAGGGCAAGAATGTTGGTTTGAAAAGCAATTTCATCGATACTTTTAACAATCTTGACCACCTGATTGCTGGAGTGCTCGATCGCAGCCATCGCACTGGTCATCTGATCCATGCTGCTCAGGCCCATCTGCGCTGAGGCCTGGGCTTCGCCTGCCAACGACTTGGCCAAGTCGGCATTGCGGGCCGTGGAGTGAATCATGCTCGACATCTGCTCCAGTGATGCACTGGTTTCTTCAATCGCTGCCGCCTGCTCGCTGGCCCCTTCCGCCAGCTGTTGGCTGGAGGAGGCCACCTGATCCGAGGCCACGGAGAGCTTCTGACTGGAGGAGGCCACCTGATCCGAGGCCGCCAGAAACTGTTCGGCCCCGGCGCCGAGATCGTTGGCGATGGAGTCCAGCGGGCGGACTGAATAGCGCTGCATCAGATAAAGCACCGCATAAGAAAGCAGCAGCAGCAGCAGGGTGATCATGGTGAGCATGACGATAGCTCTGCTGACACTGTTATTGGCTAGCTCTTGATTGGCGCTGATTTGCTTGTTTAGCAGCTCGACAAGCCGCAGGTTTTCCTGGCGATGGATGGCAAAGATCGGACCAAGCTGCTTGTAGATCTCCAGGGCCTGGCTGCGATTACCAGCGTTGATCGCCGGCATCAACGAGGCATCAACCAACTGCAGCCATCGGGAGGCAGGCTCGTGCATTTCATTCTCGATGATCTGCTTAGCCTGGGTTTCGATCAGGGGATTGCTCAACCAGTACTGACGTCGTTCGTTGTAGCGGCGATTGAAGCCGGGCAGCTCTTGTTTCAGTTGTTGCACGGCTGGGCCAGATTGAATGTTGCCGCCATCCTTGGCCGCGGCAACCTCAACCATCGCTTTGGCCACCAGGCGACTGAGCTCAACCAGAAATAAAGGCGGCGGCGCCACATCGGTGATCAGTTCGTTATCTGCGGTGATTTTTTTATAGAGTTGGCTGTTGATCCATACCCCTTTCGTCAGTCCCAGGATCAGGAAGGCTTCGCCAATCAGTGCGCCGGTGAACAGGACGGCGTTAGCTCGAATCAGCAGTTTGATGTTGAGTTTCATGATGCTGGAGGATGGAGAACTGGATCAGGATTGGGCCACAGGGCTCAGGGTCCGCCAGGTTCAGCGCCGATGGGTGACATGCTGCTGACGATGGCCTCAGCCCCGTCTCCGGATAGCAGGGCATCAATCTCCAGAACCGTGATCACCGATTCCTTGCCCTTCGCCAGGCCAAGGATGAAGCGACCATCGAGATCGCTGCCAAAATCCGGTGCTGGCTCAATGGCGTCGGCAGCGATGCTCGCCACTTCCAGCACCACATCCACCAACAAGCCAATCAGTCCGGACTCACCCGAGGCCTGAATCACCACAATGCAGGCGCGCTCCAACTCCGCAGCCAGTGGCAATTGCAGGCGCTGACGTAGATCCATCACCGGCAAGATCTTGCCCCGGAGATTGATCACCCCGAGCCAATGGGCTGGCATGCGGGGCACCGGTGTGATCGGACAGATGCGGATGATCTCGCGCACCTTGGTGAGCGGCAGGCTGTAGTGCTCCTGGCCCAGCAGAAAGTTGAGGTATTTGCCGTTCACCGGCAGGATTTCCTTTGCGTTCACAGTCTGCATCGGTCAGGGTATGGGTACAACATTCAGTTGGTGGGCTGCGCCAGGCTGGTTGCCAGCCCAGGGCGATTGTCGCCCCGGCCGAGCGCATCGGCATCGAGAATCAAGGCCACTTGCCCATCCCCCAAGATGGCGGCTCCCGAGAACAAGGTCTGCTGTTCAAAGGTTTCGCCCATGCCTTTGATCACCACTTCCTGCTTGCCGATCAGACCATTGACCAGCAGTCCCAGCAACTGGCCGCCGGAATCAATGACGACAACGATGCCCTCGCATGGATTCAGGGGTTCCTGGCTCAGGCCCAGGCGCCGCGAAAGCTGCAGCAAAGGAATCAGACGACCGCGCACATTGACCAGCTGACCCTTGCCCCTGACGGTTGACAGCATCTGGGGCTGGGGGCGGAACGACTCATGGATGGCCAAGGTCGGCAGCACGAAGCGCTGACCATCGACTGCAACAAGCATGCCATCGATGATGGCCAGGGTGAGAGGCAACAGGATCGTGAATGTGGTCCCCTGACCGACCTCCGAGACGATCTCGACCCTGCCCCGCAGCCGAGCAATGCTGCCCCGGACCGCATCGAGACCCACACCGCGGCCGGAGATATCGGTGAGGACTTCGGCCGTCGAAAAGCCCGGCAGAAAGATCAGGGAGAGAAGGTCCTGGTTGGTGCCCGTGAAATCAGCTGGAACCAGTTCCCGCTCGATGGCCCGTTTCAAGATCCGCTGGGGATCGATGCCCTGGCCGTCATCCTGGATGCTGATGCAGATGCCTCCCCCTTGGTAGCCCGCCTGCAGATGGATGGTGCCTTGGGGGGGCTTGCCTAAGGCGAGCCGCTGTTCCGCCGTGCCGATGCCGTGATCAGCGGCATTGCGCAGGAGGTGAATCAGGGGCTCAGCCAGGGCCTCGACGATGTTGCGATCCAGCTCGGTGTCCTCGCCGGAGGGCAGCAGCACGATCTGCTTTCCCTGGCTGGTCGCCAGATCCCGGACCAGGCGATTCATCTTCTGAAAGGTGGAGCGGATCGGCACCATGCGCAGCGACATGGCATTGCGCTGCAGATCGGAGGTGATGCGGCTCAGTTGACGCAAGGGCCGGGCCAATTGATCCCGCTTGAGCGGTTCCAGGCCGGGATGTTGCACCACCATCGACTGGGCAATGACCAATTCCCCCACCAGCTCGACCAGATCATCGAGTTTGCGGGTATCGATCTTGACGAAGTGGGGCAGGGCTTCGCCGCCGTTACGGGCAGAGGGGGGCCTGGTGGCCGGGCCAGGTACCGCCTGTTTGGGGACAGCTATGTCAGCAACAGGCTCGAGCGCAACAGCCCTGTCCGTGGCATCCGTGTCAGCAACAGCCCTGGTGGCCGGTGAAATCGGGAGGTCCACCCGGCTGGCCGGCAGATCTGCGGGGCGATCCACTCGGGGGTCATCGCCCTCGCTTTGATGGTCGGCGGGGGAGTGGGCCCGGGCCGCCGGTTCGTGCGCCGGGAAAGGATCGGGTTCTGCCGCCAGGCAGGCCTGGACCCGGGCAATCAGTTGGCGGGTCGGTACCGCGATCGGATCGCCGTGGAAGCCGGAACGGATCTCCTGCTCGATGGCATCGACGAATTGGCGCAGGGTGTCCCCACCGGCCAGGATCAGCTCGATCACGCCCCGCTCGATCGCCAGTTCTCCCCTGCGGGCCGCATCGAGCAGGGATTCCAGAATGTGGGCCAGATCCTTGATCGGAACCAGACCGAGAAAACCAGCGCCCCCTTTGAAGGTGTGAAAGGCACGGAACACCTGATTCAGGGTCTCCCGATGGTCAGGATTCTCCTCCAGGATCAGCAGGCCCTGCTCAATCTGGGCCAGCAGATCCCGGCCTTCGTTGCAGAATTCGTTGAGCAATTCCAGGTCATCGCCTGCCGAAATCGTCAGGGACGTTTCGCCGTCTTCGCTGTCCGGAGCCTGGATGGCGACCGAATCCGGTAGGGTCTGGGGCTCAAGAGAGCGTTGGGCCTGGGGTTCACCCTCCGGTTGGACGTGAGGTTCCCTGGCCGGTCTGCCCTTGATCTCGCCCTCGTAGAGGGCTTTCTCGAGGCGGGTGTAACGCTCCAGCAGCAACTGCCCCTGTCGGTCGTCGAAGCCGCTGGGACCGATCGGCTGTTGATCGAGCCAGCTCAGCAGACTCTCTAGTTCGGATCGGGCCGCAGCGCCAAGGCAGCCTGGCGGATGCTGTTGCATCGCCCTCAACGCCACCCCGAGGGCAGCAATGCTGGCCGCATCCAGCTGCACAAAGGCCAGTTCCGTGGCCACCTGCTGCAACAGCAGGTCGATGGCGGGGTCAAGCAGCGCCATGGATCAGGGGTTCACCATCGCGAGCGGCGGCATCGGGCCGCAAGGGCCAACGCACGATTCACGACTCACCGATCAGATGCATGGACAGTTCTCTGCTGGAACCGGCGCGGCGATGCTCCCAAAGATAGACGGCTTGCCAGGTGCCAAGCAGGAGCCGTCCCCTCTGAAACGACAGATTCAGGCTCGTGCAGGTGAGAGCGGTGCGGATGTGGGCCGGCATGTCGTCCGGGCCCTCGTCAGCGTGGCTGTAGGCGCGCAACGCACCGACACCGCTGATCGGCTTGACCCCCTCCTGCGGCACCAGGGCCCTTAGATAGGTCGCCAGATCCCGGAGCACCCGCGGATCAGCGTTTTCGTTGATGGTGAGCGACCCGGCTGCCTGGTTTGGGGATACAGTCAGCACACCAGACGAGAGGAGTGGCCATGGCGAGCGCGAAACGGGCCACCAGCGCCACCAGCACCAGCAAGGCCTCAGCGGTGCCGGACCACGTTCCGACCACCAGAAGTTCAGCAGGGCACACAACACCAGCCCGGACGGCCTTCAGCTATCAGCGGGTTTCCTCGGCCAAGCAGACCGGTGAGGATCGCTCCGGCCTGGATCGCCAGGGTGATGCCTTCCTGCCGTTCTGTGATCGCCACGGCCTGGTGCCCTCCCTGGATCCGGTCATTGATGCCGGCATCAGCGCCTTCCGGGGCAGCAATCGCCGCAAGGGTGCCTTAGCCGCCTTCCTGGAAGCGGCACGGAATGGCACCATCCCGGCCGGCGCGGTGCTGGTCGTTGAGGATCTCGATCGCTTCAGCCGGGAGGCACCCTCCTACGCCGAGGCCCAGCTCGGTGAGCTGTTCCTCCTAGGGCTGGCCATTGGCATCGTCCGCGACAACGTGGTGGTGGATCGCGCCAAGTACGACGGCGATGGCACGGTCCGGTTCCAGCTGATGTTCCGGCGGGACCAGGCGCACGATTACAGCCTGAAGCTCAGTGAGCGTGTCTCTGCTGCCCATGAACGCACCAGGGCGCGCAGCCGCCAGGGCGAACGGGTCGCGACGCACTGGCGCCCGCAATGGCTGGACTTCG
>CAIKWV010000159.1 GCA_903831165.1 uncultured cyanobacterium | reverse complement strand
TGTCTTATTGCCGAAACCGGAAGCAACAGGATCAACATCAGAAATCCAACTGATGCCAGCACTGCCAATTGAGCAGCCATTGAACGACGGAAGACGAGAACCGGATCCTCAGGTTCCAAATCAGCCGTTAGGTGCAAAGCCATCAACCCCATCAAGGCCAACGGGGAGGAGTTAATCAAGACAGCCCCTACCTGCAACTGCCAAGCAGGTCTAAGCAGCTGAAGCGGAAAGCAGGAACTGATGACGATCGTTGCATACAGACCAATCAACGCTATTCCACCAAGCGATAGGCCCCGGATAGAGCTCGGTGGGATTGACCCCTCAATGTCCGGAAGCTCAGGCCCCCGCTTTCAGGAATGATGTCACCCCTCTGATCCGTACACCCGGGGGCTTGATGGAGCAGATCAATGCGTCGTTACAGCGAGGCCGTCAAGGCTGATGTGCGCAGGCGAATGAGCCCGCCGCACCGCCAGAGCGTGGCTCGTATTGCCGAGGAGCTGGGCATCCATGTCGTGACCCTCTACAATTGGAGGAAGGCTTGGCGTCTGCAGGGAGAGGTGGTGCTCGCATCCGAGAAGGAACCTGAGGGCTGGAGCGCTGCTGACAAGTTCACGGTGGTGCTCGAGACCGCGGGCCTCAACGACACCGAGCTCGGCGCCTACTGCCGCGAGCGGGGCCTCTTCCCTGAGCAGGTGAGCCGTTGGAGGCAGGCCGCCACCGATGCCAACGCGAAGCCGGTGCTGACGGTGGCCGAGCAAAAGAACTTGGAGAAGCTCCGTGCCCAGGACCAGCGGGAGATCAGGCAGCTCAAGAAGGAGTTGCAGCGCAAGGAGAAGGCCCTGGCGGAGGCGGCAGCACTGCTGATCCTGCGAAAAAAGTGGGAGGCCTTCTGCTCGGAGGACGCGGAAGGTTGACGAGTGCCGCGCACCGGCAGAAGGCGATCGAGTTGATCGGTGAGGCCAAGGCCAGCGGCGCCACCCTCAGGGCAGCCTGCGGGGAGATCGGCATTTCTCTGCGCACCCTCAAGCGCTGGCGGAAGGCCTTCCTGGGTGATGGGGACGGCGAGGACCGCCGTAGAGGCAGCCCCCGCCATGTGTCCCACCGCCTGAGCGAGGAGGAACGCCAGCGGATCCTGCTCACCTGCAATCAGCCGGAGTACGCCTCGCTGCCACCAGGACAGATCGTGCCCGCACTGGCCGATCAGGAGATGTTCATCGGCTCCGAATCCAGTTTTTACCGGGTCTTACGCCGGGCAGGGCAGTGCCAACGGCGGGGGCGGGCACGAAGGCCTCAGGAGCCACGACCAGTGCCGCGCTTGAGGGCGGATCGGCCCAATGCTGTGTGGTCGTGGGACATCACCTATCTGCCCACCACGGTGCGGGGTGTGTGGCTGTATCTCTACCTGGTGATCGACGTCTGGAGTCGCAAGGTGGTGGCCTGGGACGTCGACGAGCGAGAAGACCCAGCCATTGCAGCCGATCTGGTGAGCAGGGCGTGCATCCGCGAGCGAATCAGCAAGGGCCGCCACCAGCCGCTGGTTCTGCACGCCGACAACGGCAACGCCATGCGCGCTGCCACGCTGGAGGCAAGGCTCGAGGAGCTGGGCGTTTTGCGTTCGTTCTCCAGGCCACGGGTTTCGAACGACAATCCCTACTCGGAATCCCTTTTCCGTACGGTCAAGTACCGGCCCGACTACCCAAACCGGCCATTCGCCAGCAAGGCGCAAGCCTGCGGGTGGGTGGCGTCGTTCGTGGATTGTTACAACCACCAGCACCGTCACAGCGGCATCAAGTTCGTGACGCCCCTGCAGCGCCACAGCGGCCATGCCGTCGAAATCTGCCGGCAACGCGCCCATGTCTACGAGAAAGCTCGGCAGAAACATCCGCGCCGCTGGAGCCGATCCACCCGCTGCTGGCGCCAGCCAGAGGTGGTGTGGATCAACAAGCCGCCAGAAGAGCCGATGACGACTCCGGGGGTAGCATTGCCACAGGCCGCTTGAAGAGCAGCCCAGGAGTGACAACTTTCCTGAAAGTCACCGAAGTAGCAGAACCTATCTAAGAGCATATAGAGGCTTCTTCCAGGGGCATATAGAGACCACCCAGAAGCAGTTAGACCATACAAGGGAAATCACGATGAGAAGAGAAAAAAAAGACTGACTCACAGAAAGATTGAGGTTGTTGGAGTAAAGCTCGAGAAATTAAATCCCTTTTCATTCTTCAGAGACGGTGAGGTTCCCGATGTACAGAGTGGAGGACTAGGGACTTCCAATTCGCAAGGACTTCTATGGATAAAGAGCATATAAGAATAGAAAGAGTTTGAGGGTTGATTGAGACTTTGTTGTTCCCAATGCTTTTTAGGCTTAGCGTCGCTTTCCCTTGACTTTAACTGGGGACTCCTGAAAAAGAAAACTGCGCCTCCTCGAGTGCGGCCAAAGACCAAGGAGGACAGGCAGCT
>CAIKWV010000158.1 GCA_903831165.1 uncultured cyanobacterium | reverse complement strand
GGCCTTCGTCTGGATCGGCAGCGCCCCCTTCAGCGGCCTCGGCCAGCTGCGCTACGGCCTGCTCAGCAACGGCAATGGCCTACTGGAGGGCAACTGCACGGGCAGCCTGGCCGCGGATTTTCAACTCGAGCTCAGCGGCGGTCCGGACCTGAACGCCAGCGCCATCGCCCTATGAGCGGGCGGCCAGCCAGGACCTAAAGTGTGCGCCTGCTCAACCGTCACACATGACCTTGACCCCTCCCCGCTGCTCCGGTTGCCGCAATCTCAGCGGCTGCGCGGGCTCAGGCGGCGTCTGCCGCGTCTGGCAGGTGATGATCAACGCCTCGATTGCCTCCCAGCAGCACTGTCAGCATTGGCTAGCGCGAGGCCAAGGCTGAATTTCGCCGTGTCGGAGTAAAAAACAGCTATCGTTTTTTAGATACTGAATGCTGACGCGTTCTGATCTCCACCGACCTGCTGCAATCGCTCGACACCCTGCTCTGGCTGAGAACCGGCGAACAGGTGGCCCAGCGCTACGGCGTCAATCAATCCACCATCAGTCGCAGTGTGCGATCGGCGCTCGGCATCCTGGGCCTGGAGGCACGCAAGATCAAGGGCGAATGGGTGCTGCTGGGTGATACGAGCTTTCTGGATCTTGAGCGCCAAGTCCATCAGCTCTGGCGCTGGAACGAACAGCAGCCGCTGCGCCTGGAGGCTCAGCATTGGTCAGGCCCCCTCTTCTGCCTGCCGGCGCCAGCAGGCTGGATCACGGGCAATTTCGATTTCCTCGATTACCAGCGGCCAATCGAGCTGCTGCGCAAAGGAATCATTGATGCCTGGGTTGCCTCCTATCCGGACATCCCGGACAAAGACGACGACGAGGTCGGCTCGATCCTTCTCAATCGCATGCCGATGTACCTCGTCGTCTCCGAAGGCCATCCGCTGCTGCAACTCGGCGATGCCATGACCATGGCCGATGTGGCTGAGTATCCAAGCCTGCCCTTGCCAGAAGGAGCCTTCCCGAAGTTTCAGGCGATAGCCAGCGCCTGTGGCATCTGGAACAACGAGGCCAAACTGACCCGTTTCAACCGTGAGTATTGGTACGGGCGCATGGACGACGACGATCTGCTCGTCGGCTATGCCACGCCGCTGACATTCGGCTTCCTGCAGAAAACCAAAGTGATTTTGCCGGTTCGCCTACCCATCACGGTGGGCGACGCCCTGTTGGTGCGTCGCCCTTTCCTGGAGGCCCCCCAGACCCGGGAACTGCTCGAGACGCTGCTGCAACGCATACGACCCCTGGTGGAACGCGATCCAGAGTTGAAACTGATCACCTGAGGGCTCAACTATGCAATCGTCAGCCTTCAAAGCCAGGAACGAACATTGGCTATAGAGCAAATCCTCTGATGAACGATCCATCAGAGAGCCCTGGCCGCAGACTGGAGAACCCACAGATCAGACACAAAGAGTAATCAACCAGTTATGCACCAACCTATAGGACGACAAATCAGCAAGGCTTAGTATATGGAGGCCAATACTCAATGACCCTTGCCCACAACTGTCTATTTCTCGACATAGCCGCTGGAGCTGTCTAGACCAGCTGGAGCAGCAATCTGACAACGAAGAGTCGAGATCAGCGCCAGCTTGGAGCCGATACAAACAGCGAGATTCAGTAGTTGTCCCCGTATTTGACCTCGGTACTGGCATCCATCAGTTCCACAGTCGTCTGGAAACCTTGTGACACGGTGACTTCATGCTGCACACCAATGTCCCGGAGCGAGGCGACGTCAAACTGGGGGGCCGTGATCCAGCTGAACCCCTTGCCAAAGGTGTTGTCAGGATTGACGACATACCAGTGACAGGCCGTATCCGGCACAGCCACAGAACATTTGGTCCAATCGTTGTCCCATTGCGGAACCTGAACGAAACTCAGCGCCAGAAACAGAAAACCGAACAGGCTGGAAAACATAGGAGTTTAAAAATCTTTACAATCATAGCATTGATCCGAGGCTCCACCTCAGCCTGCCCTGGATCCGAACAGCCGTTGGCTGGCTTGACGGGTGCTTCAACCGGACTGGGCGGTCGCCAGATCTCAATCGCGTTTCGCCCAGATCGCTTCCAGTGACTTACGAAACGCCCTTGTCCCCATCGGACGGGCCAAGCGACGGCGGCCCAGGACGCTGCTGATCCACCAGATCTGCAGCCCCCCGAAGACCAGGCCGAACAGAGCCAGCTGGATGGTCCCCCAGTTCAGTTCATGCATGCCATCCACCGATGTCACCCAGAAAAAACTCCAGCCGCTGCAACAGTTCCCCGCCGCAGGAAGCCTGCTGTCCAGTCTGGCGAAGGTGCCCGGGGAGCGCGAAAACCTGGGCCAGGCTCGCGGAAGTGGGAACGATCCCAGGGGTTGCGGCTTGACGGGCCCACGGCAGCGGAGCGGGACTGGATTGACCAGCGCCGCCGCTGGTTAGGACGGGGCCCAGAGGCGGCGTCGGACTTGCCATCGGTTCAAGCCGATGCATCTCCGGCCCATGCCGATGGGCAGCAGCAGAGACTGGAACTTGGGCTCTTCGTGCAGGTTTGCCGGGCCTGAATGCTTGAAGTAGTGTTCGCTGGTGACCAAGCAAGTGCGACTAACCCTTGCCAAGGCAGTCGCCATGGCAAACCTGCGCTCGGCGGAGGCAGGGGAGAAGGTGGACACGATGAACTCCGTGGCAGTTCCAGCGCGTGTGGCAGCAACGACCATCACAAGATTGGCGAGGAACGACGACATGGCAGCGTCCTCATTGCCCTTGGATCTGGCGGGGAAGATCGTGACGATGCTGGATTATGGGGTCGAGGATCTGTTGGAGGTGATCGAAGCAGATTAGCTTTCCAACTCCAAGAAGAAATCCTCATCCAGTCGCTGAATCACGATGCTCTGCTTAATTGAGGCGCCTATATTGTGTTTCAGCATCAGTTCTGCCATTCGCTGTCCATCGACAAGAATGATGCGCTTGTCTTTTATTCTATTTACGCAATCCAGGGCAGGCTGAGAAAACGTGGATGTTGTCATAACAACACCTTTCTTTGCCCCTTGCTCATCCAGTGATCCTGCAAATCGCTGAATAACGGGACTTCCAACTGATCCTTCCCACCTTTTTGCTTGAATGTAAATCCGATCAAGTCCCAAATGGTCTTGGTTGACAACGCCGTCAATACCACCATCAGCACCACGAGCAACACCTTGCACATCTGCGATAGACCCCCCGTATCCCATCCCAACCAGCAAATACAAGACCAACTGCTCAAAACCTTCTGGCGGCAACTGCTTTACTCTTGCAAGAATATCATCCTTCAGTTCACGCTGAATCTGTTTTATACCGCTTTCGATCTGCTCGTCCGGGGTAAGTTTCTTCTCGCCTTCACTGACGACAGGCTTTTCCTTGTTGATTTGGGGTTTATCAATAAACTGCTTGAAATCGTCAAAAGAACTCAGGAACTCCTCATCGATCGATGCCGGAGGGTTGAGGAGGACTTTTTTGCCAGATTCGCTAATGCTATATGTTGCCCGACGTGGGCGCTGAATAAGACCAGCCTTGAACAGATAAGTCCGTGCCCACCCCACACGATTACTGAAGACAGTTTGCGTTCCGCTTGGAAGAAGCAGACTCAGTGCCTCTGAACTTAAACTCAGAAGTTCCGCGACAGCACTACGCATTTGGTTAGTTGTCATCTCCTGCCCGTTGCCCATCACTTGGAGCAAAGGCAGCATCAGAATGTGATATGGGGGAATAGTACTCATAGTGAAACCTCCCCTGACTGAATCAGACTACTTTTCAATAACGCTTCTGCCACTGCCGCCTGAATCTTGTTCCCCAGATCCTCCCTTGCCCATTCTTCGGAGATCATTTCCGTCTGCTGAAGAACAAGTGCAATCGCCGCTGGTTCCTGATCGGGCGGATATTTGTAGCGTTTGAGCAGCGCCTTGATCATCGTGCGTAGTTTCGCCCGAACATTCTCTTTGTATTGCCAGTCGATACTGAGATTCCCCCGTAGTTTTTCTGCCAGTTCTCGTGCCATCCTCATCAGCACCGCATCGCCCATCAGGTCGTGTGCTGACTGGTTATTCGCCAGGGCGTCGTAGAAGGCGACTTCAGCAGTAGACAACCCCATCGCATCAACTCTTGCTGCTTCATCACGGAACTGTTTGGCCATCGCAATCAGTTCTTCGATCACCTGTGCCGCCTCGATGGAGCGGTTGGCGTATTTCTTGAGCGATGCCTGAAGCAGTTCACTAAAACGCTTCTGCTTCACCACATTGGTCTTGAAGCGTGTCTGAACTTCTTCCTTCAAGAGGCGCTGGAGCAGTTCAACCGCCAGGTTCTTCTGGGGGATCTTGCTGATTTCTGCCAAGAACTGATCCGACAGGATGCTGATATCTGGTTTCTGAAGCCCAGCAAGTATGAAGATGTTGGCAATGCCCTCTGCGACCAAGGACTCAGAAAGCAATTGGCGCAACTCAAAATCAACATTCTTAGGGGCACGTCCATCACCGCCATTGTCCTCACCCTTGATCAATGGTGCTCGGATTGCCTGAAGGAAAGTCACCTCATCATTAAGTGCCATTGCTTCATCAAGCGTTCCGCAAAGCGCAAAGGCTTTGGTCATCGCCAGCACGGTGTCGCAGTACCGCTGCTTGCCCTCGGGAAGCGTCAGGATCTGCTCTATACAGTTGGGCAGCAGTGCCATTGCTGTCTTGGGATCCTTGTATCCACTCCAGACGATGGGATGTAGTAGATCACGAGCAACCTGGAGCTTTGTCTTCAGGATCCTCAGTGCCTCACTGGTATCAATGGTGGGAAGACCCTTACCCTTGGCAGCGGTATAGGTCGCCAGTGCCTCTTTGAGTTGAGGGGCGATGCCGATGTAATCAACCACCAGACCGCCTGGTTTGTCCTTGAAAACCCTGTTCACTCGGGCAATCGCTTGCGCCAGGTTCGCCCCCTTCATCGGTTTATCCACATACATCGTCGCCAGACAGGGGGCATCAAATCCCGTCAACCACATATCCCTGACGATCACGATCTTCAGCGGATCAGTGGGGTCCTTGAATCGCTTCTCCAGATCCTGCTTCTGTTGCTTGGTCGTGTGGTGCGGCTGGAGGACTTGCTCATCCGATGCCGATGCCGTCATCACCACCTTGATGGCACCTTTGCTCGGGTCGTCATCGTGCCAGTCAGGGCGCAGAGCAACGATGGCGTCATAGAGGCGAGCACAGATGTCCCGACTCATTGCTACAACCATTGCCTTGCCTGGTTGAGTGCGAGACCGTTGCTCAAAGTGGGCGATCAAATCTGCT
>CAIKWV010000157.1 GCA_903831165.1 uncultured cyanobacterium | reverse complement strand
GTGCAGCAGCTGGAGTCCGAAGGGATTGATGTGGAACTGATCGATCTGATCAGCCTCAAGCCCTTCGATATGGAGACCATCGCCCGCTCCATCCGCAAGACCCACAAGGTGATCGTGGTGGAGGAGTGCATGAAGACCGGCGGCATCGGCGCCGAGCTGCTGGCCCTGATCACCGAGCAGTGCTTCGACGACCTTGATGCCAGGCCGGTGCGCCTGTCGTCCCAGGACATCCCCACCCCCTACAACGGCAATCTCGAGAATCTGACGATCATTCAGCCCCATCAGATCGTCGAGGCCGCCCGTCTGCTCAAGAGCGGACGGATCTGAGATGGCACGCCAACAGGGCTGGATCGCCTTCATCCTGGCGCTCGCCATCGCCAGCGGAGCGCTGCTGGCCACCTACGGCCTGCAGCTGGGCCTGGACCTGCGCGGCGGCAGTCAGCTGACGCTTCAGGTGATGCCGGCCGGCGCCATCACCAAGGTGGAGACCGAGCAGCTCGAAGCCGTCAAGGACGTACTGGAACGGCGCATCAATGGCCTGGGGGTGGCCGAATCCACCCTTCAGACCGTGGGCTCCGATCAATTGGTGCTGCAGCTGCCCGGCGAGCAAAATCCCGGCCGGGCCGCCAAGGTGCTCGGCAGCACCGCTCTACTGGAGTTCAAGGCTCAGCGGCCCGGCACCGAGAAGGAGATGCAGGGGCTTCTGCCCCTCAAGCGCCAGGCCGAAGCTGTGCTGGCCGCCAAGCAACCCCAGCCCACCACCACCGACACCGGCCTGCCCGCTCCCCCTCCCAAGCCGAAACTCGCTCCCGAGGATCTGGCCAAATCGCTCAAGGCCCTAGGACTCAACGTGCCGGAGGGCAGCAGCGAAACCGACCAGATTGAGCTGCTGCTGGCCGAGGTCAACCGCCGCATCGTCAGTTTGTATGGCCCCACCTTGCTCACCGGCAAAGACCTCACCAGTGCCGGTCGCCAGCAGAAAGCCACCGGCAACGCCTGGGATGTGACCCTGGGCTTCAACCGTGAAGGCGGTGAGAAGTTCGCCACCCTGACCCAGTCGATCGCCGGCACCGGCCGCCTGCTGGGCATCGTCCTCGACGGCCGCTCGATCAGCGAGGCCACTGTCGGTGACGAGTTCAAGGCCGCTGGCATCGCCGGTGGGGCCGCCAGCATCACCGGCAACTTCACCGCCGATGAGGCCCGGGATCTGGAGGTACAGCTGCGCGGCGGCTCCCTGCCGTTGCCGGTGAAGATCGTCGAGGTGCGCACCATCGGTCCGTCGCTCGGCGCTGAAAACATTCGCACCAGCCTGCTGGCCGCCCTCTCCGGCCTGGCCCTGGTCGGGGTGTTCATGGTGCTGGTCTATCGGCTGCCGGGGGTGGTTTCGGTGCTGGCTCTCAGCCTGTATGCCCTCTACAACCTGGCCATCTACGCCCTGATTCCGGTCACCCTCACCCTGCCCGGTATCGCTGGTTTCATCCTGTCGGTCGGCATGGCGGTGGATGCCAACGTCCTGATCTTCGAGCGCGTGAAGGAGGAGCTGCGTTCGGGCAACACCCTGATCCGCTCGATCGACACCGGCTTTGCCCGGGCCTTCTCCTCCATCTTCGATGGTCACATCACCGGCCTGATCAGTTGCGCGGCCCTGTTCTTCCTCGGCACCGGCCTGGTCAAGGGCTTCGCCGTCACCCTGGCGATCGGCCTGCTGCTCAGCCTGTTCACGGCCCTCACCTGCACCCGCAACCTGATGCGGTTGCTGATGAGCTATCCGGCCCTTCGCCGTCCCACCTATTTCGTGCCCGCTGCCCAGTTGCCCGCACCGGTGTCCTGAGCCCGATCCTGCCTACCCCTGATGGTTTCCTCTCCAGCTCCCCTTCCCAACTCCAGCGCTGCGCCGCTATCCCTGCGCTACATGCGCATCAGCCGGCATCGCCGGCTGGCCTGGATTGCTTCGGCCATCGGTTGTGGGCTCAGCGTGCTGGGCCTGGTGCTCTGCTGGCTCAATCCCGCCATTGCTTCACCGTTGAAGCCCGGGCTTGATTTCACCGGCGGCACCCAGATCCAGCTCGAGCGCCGCTGCCAGGCTGGCTGTGGCGACCTGAGCGTCACGGAGCTGCAGAAGCGTCTCGCTGGCCTCTCCCTGCCCGCCGAACCCGGTGAAGTCAGTCCGAACCTCAGCAGTGCCTCGGTGCAGGTGCTCGATGGCGGTCGCTCGCTGTTGCTGCGGCTGCCGGCCCTCAGTGCCGACCAGAGCACCGGCCTGATCGATGGTATCGCTCCGGTCACCGGCGAACTCAAAACCAGCGGCACCTCGATCAACACGATCGGCCCGACCCTGGGTTCACGCTTGTTGCGCGGCAGCGTTATCTCGCTGCTGGTCAGTTTCGCCGCCATCGCCGTCTACATCAGTTTCATGTACAACGGCGTTTTTGCTTTTCTGGCCCTGCTCTGTCTGGCCCACGATGTGCTGATCACCTGTGGTGTCTTTGCCTGGTTGGGTCTGTTGCAGGGTGTCGAGGTGGATTCGTTGTTCGCGGTGTCGCTGATCACGGTGGCTGGCTATTCCGTCACCGACACTGTCGTGATCTATGACCGCATCCGTGAACAACGCAAATTGCTCGCCGATCTGCCCCTGATTGACCAGGTGGATGTGGCGGTTGATGCCACCCTCACCCGTTCGCTTTACACCTCACTCACCACGTTGCTGCCCCTGTTCGGTCTGCTGCTGTTTGGCGGCAGCAGCCTGTTCTGGTTCGCCGTGGCCCTGATCGTCGGCATCGCCGTCGGCAGCTGGTCCAGCATCGGTCTGGCGCCGACCCTGCTGCCTGTGCTCTCGCGCCGATGACCTCCCGATCCGCTTCAGATCCCCGTCCATCGCCGTTGTTGCCGCTGCTGCTTCTGGTGCTGGCCTTGGGGGATCTGAGCACCGAACTGCGGTTGTTGTTCGATCACTTCACCGTCACCACCCTGCTCACCGCCATTCGCACCCATCCTTTGGCGGTGGTGGTGCTGGTGGCCCAACCCTCCCTCTGGCGACGCTACGGCCAGGGCCGCCAGCAGCCCAATGTCGTCGTCAGTGCCCGTCCCAGCGATCCATGATGTCGCGTACCAGCAACTCTTTGCACAGCACCTGGAGCACGACCACCAACGGCAGTGCCAGCAGCAGTCCAGGCAGTCCCAGCAGCGCTCCCAGGCATAACTGGGCCATTAGGGCCACCGTGGGCAGCAGGTTGACCGTGCGCTTGAGCAATACCGGAGTCAGCAAAAACGCCTCCGCGTTCTGAAGCACCAGGCGCAGCACCAGCACCTGCAGCACCTTGGCGGGGGAAACCAGCAGGGACACCGCCAACGGCAGCAGGGTGGCGGCGGTGGGCCCGATCGTCGGCACGAACGTCAGCAATCCGCAGACGAGCCCACTGAGCAGGGCCAGGGGCACGTGCAACAGGGCCAGGCCGGCCCAGGTGGTGAGAAAGACCACGACGCAGGACAGGGTCATGCCGGCCAGCCAGCCCCCGAGGGCCTGGCGACATTCCGCCAACAGGGTGCCCATCCGGGCGCGGTAAAACGCCGGCGTGGCGGCCACCAGCAGCCGTTGATGGCTGCGGGGATCGAGGGCCATCAGGATGGCCAGCAGCGCCATCAGCAGCAATTGGATGGTGATGTTGGCCGCACCGCCCGCCACCCCCAGCACCTGGGCGCCGAGCGGTTGCAGCCGCTCCCAATAGGTGCCTGAACTCAATTGACGCTCCAGATCGTGCAGCCAGGGCACATCAGCAGCCAGGGCCGCCAGGCGGCGGCTGAGGTCGGGAATCAACTGGATCAGCTGTTGAACCTGCTGAATCAGCTCCGGCAGCAACAGGTTGGCGATCTCCCAACCCACCAGCGTCATCCCCACCAGCACGATCGCCAGGGCCGCGGGTCGGTTGAGCGGCAGGATCCGCCGCAGCAGGCTGATCGGCACATCCAGGGCCACGGCCAGCACCACCGCCCCGAACAGCACCAGCAACACCCAGCGCAGCTCCCAGACCAGCAGGGACAGCACCACCAGAGCCAGGGCTCCCAGCAGGGTACGGGCCTTCATCGGCTCCATCGTTGCTGTTTCCAGGGATCGAGGATGTCCCGGATCAGCAGCTCCCGCAGCAGCACCTGCAGGCAGACCGCCAGGGGCAGGGCCAGCAGCAGGCCCAGGGGACCGAACACCACGGTGAACAGCAACTGGGCCATCAGGGTGAAGCCTGGTAGCAACTGCAGTTGGTGATGCATCACCGAAGGGGTGATCACATAGCTCTCGAGGTTCTGCACCACCACATACAGCACCAGCACCGCCAGTGCCTTCCAGGGTTCCTCCAGCAGGGCCACCGACATCGGGAACAGGGTGCTGAGGGTCGGTCCGACGTTGGGAATCACGTTGAGCAGACCGGCCAGCACCGCGTTGGCGGCCACCAGCTTCACCCCCAGCAGCGACAGCCCGATGGCGGCCAGGCTGCCCACACAGAGCGAGCTGATCATCACCCCCACCATCCAGGCGCTGAGGGCATTGCCGCATTGCAGCAGGACCTGACGCAGCCGTTTTCGGTGGAACGAAGGAACCAGCAGCAGCAACACCTCCCGATAGGCCTCGGGTTGGGCGGCGATCATCAGGGCGACGGCGACCACAAACAGGGTCTGCAGCAGAGCGGTGCCGATGTTGCCGGCAGATCG
>CAIKWV010000156.1 GCA_903831165.1 uncultured cyanobacterium | reverse complement strand
GGAGGGGCAACGGAGACGGGGGGCTCCAGCAGGGGCTCCAGCCAGTGGGCCAGGCGCGGGCGATCGCCACCGGCGGGGCAGGCCAGCAGGTAATCGCGCAGGGCGGCGGCCTGGCTTTCGGTGGCCGCCAGGGAGTGACCCACCGCCTCAAAGCCCTCGCGGCCGAGGAGGAAGCCCAGGGCGGTGGTGGCGATCGCGGTGGCGTGGGCTGCGCATTGGAGGCGGCGGTTCACCTTCGGCTGGCAACAGCCGCAGGCCTCGCCGATGCGCCGCTGGGAATGGCCCTTGGCGTACTGGCGCCAGAGGCAGGCCCGCAGGGCCGCCTCCGGGCCTTCGGCCGCCAGCATGGCGGGCAGCTGCCGTGCCAGGGCGCGGCGCAGGGCCGCCTCCACCTCGGCGACCCGACCGGGGGAAGGATCCTCAGCGGGGGCGGCAGCCGCCACGGCCTCCAGGCCCTCCGGCCCGGCCATGGGCAGGGCCGCCAGCCGGTCGCGGCGCAAGGCCGTGGCCATGGCCTGCAGCCGACCCAGGGTGAGGGCCGCGGCGGTAGGGGGATCGAGCGCGGACAGGAACAACGCTCCCGGCTCCCAGGCAGCGGCGAGGCGATCGCCCCGGGCCTTGCGGTAGTGGTCCCGGAAGCACTGGTGGAGGGTGGCCACCTGGGAGGGCGAGAGGGCCGCGGAACCATGCTGCTCCCAGGCCCGCGCCATGCGGCCTGGGCTGGCGTGGGCCAGCAGAGACCAGTCGCGCTGCAGCAGCAGCCCATGCTCCCGCAGCAGCCGCACCAAAGGAGGGTGGCTCTGCACCCGCAGCCGGGTCCAGTGGCCGAGACCCGCCAGCTCAGGCCGGTAGCTGTCGATCACCTCCAGGGAAAAAGGACGGTGGGCGGCGCCAGCGGTCCCGACGGAAGGCCAGGGGAGCGGGTCCCCCCCGTCGTCGAGAACGGTGGCGGCCAGGTCGATCGGATCAAGCTGGTGGCGATGGCCGAAATGACGCACCAAGGCGAGGATCTTCTGTTCCGTGGCATGGCTGACGCGACAGCGCAGGCAGAGGAGCAGACCCGCCTCATCCAGCTCGCGGGCCTCCCCCCCCGCGCGGGCCTCCAGCAGCTGGCGATCTACCGCGGTGCTGGGGGTCACCCCCGCCAACCCCAGCCGCTCGAGCATCGCGGCAGCCCTGGCGCAGAAGCGCGAGCCGATGGCGATCGCCCGGGCCAGGCGGGGCGCCGCCACCACGGTGCGCATTTGCTGGTAGGGGTCTGAGTCCATCGAGGGGGTGGGGACCGGCGCAGGGTGGGTGGGCGCCCGCCGACCTGCCGATGGGTGCAGCCTGGCGCGGCTGATTCAACGACGCCGCCCCCCGGGACCCATTGGCGGCCACGGCTGCCGTTTCAACGTTGAAAATCCCGGCGGCAGGCCATGTCCGTCCGCGGCCAGATCCTCAACAGCGCGGCCAATACGCCCGATCTGGTGCGGCGTCGCATGCAGGGGCTGCACGCCGACCGCGATTTCGTCCTGATCCTGCAGCCGCAGCACTACCCCTTCGCGGCCCTGCATCAACGGCTGCGCGGCACCGGCGCGGCATCTCGATCCCATGTTGGCCCTGCTTGATTTCCGGAACGCCGAAGATCTACAGACCTGGCTGGAGCCATTGGATCCCTGAGGCCGGAGGCATTCGCCCCCGCACCAGCCCCACCTGGGTCTGGATTGTGGTGAAGTTGAAGTTGGCGAGTCGGGCACCATGGGCCGCGATCGCTCACCGTCCACCCCCCGGACAACCGCTAGGGGCCGGCAGGGACACGAATTGCAGGTAGAAGCGATCCTTTAGTTCCCAGGCCCG
>CAIKWV010000155.1 GCA_903831165.1 uncultured cyanobacterium | reverse complement strand
TGATCGCCAGCGGCATCGAAACCGGCCCCGTGCGCCGCCTGGTGCGGCTGATGCTCAATGAGGCCCTCACCCCGCCGTTCAGCGCCAATGTGCTCGGCAAGCTCTCGGCTGACCTCTACGACCTCGTCTACGACCAACCCTTCCGCCTGCCCCCCGAGCTGATCTTCGTGATGCGGGCCCTCTCCACGTTTGAGGGGGTGGGCCGCAGCCTCGATCCGGCCTTTAGCCTGATGGCGATCGCCCGTCCCTATCTGCTGCCCCTCATGACCGCCAGCGGTAACGGCCCCAACGATCTGTTCAACGAAATTTCCCGCCAGGCGGCCGAGGTGGGCAGCCGGGCTCTGGGGATCCCGCGCCGGCTCGACGAGAGCCTCGCGCGCATCGAGCAGGGGGATCTGCAGGTGCAGATCCGCGCCGGTGAAACCGATCGCCTGCTGCGGCGGCTTGCCCTGGCGCAGCAGAGCGCCGGCCAGGCCTTTCTGCTGGGCGGACTGGCCGTGGCGGCGGCCCTGCTGGCGGCCAGCAGCCGCCCTGCGCTCACCGCCGTACCCTTGATCCTGGGCGTGCCGGTGGGGCTCGGCTGGCTGAAGCTGCAGGCCCGGCTCAAGCGCGATGGACGCCTCGATCAGATGCCTGGCATTAAGGGCGACTGAAAGCGGGGGCGGCGTGTCGCAACCTGACTTGAGGGGCTTCACCAGCTCTCAGATGTCACCTCTGAGTACGGCGGTATGACGATCCCCTTCATCATTCATCAACTGGCCAAAACTGAGGAGATTCCGCCTCATCTGCAGGGTTTTCAGGCCAGCTGGAGGCGCCTTAATCCGGAGTTTGAGTACCACCTCTGGACGGATCGGAGCCTGGAGGCCTGGGTCGCCGAGCAGGCCCCGGAGTTTCTGCCGCTTTTTCTCGCCTATCCCCGATCGATCTGTCGCGCAGATCTCGGTCGCTATCTGTTGCTCGCTCGCCTCGGCGGCGTTTATACCGATCTCGATTGTCAATGCCTCCGGCCGATCGCGCCTCTGCTGGATGGTCGCCAGCTGCTGATGGCCAACGAGCCGGAAACCCATTGCGACCAGATCAGCGTTCAGGAGCATGGTCTGGCTCAGATCGTCTGCCCTTCGTTCCTTGCTTCCGAACCGGGCCATGCATTCTGGATTGACGTGCTGCAGGACCTGCGTGGTTTCGATCCTGCCCTTGTGCTTTCGAACAATGATGTGCTCGCTGCCACCGGTCCCTTTCTGCTCAGCCGTGTCGTTGCGGCCAACCCCCACTATGAGCACCACCAGATCGCCAGCGAGCAGGTCTACCCCTTCAGCAAGAGCGATTGCTGGCAAGGCCTGATCTTTGATCCAGCGTTCTGGAGTGCACGCACCAGCAACGCCTTCGTCGCCCACTACTGGGACTCTTCTTGGTTCAGGCCCTCCAGCGGATGGCGCTTCGGGGTGCCATCCCAGGCGCTGGTGCATGTCCAAGAACCTCCCTGGGAGATGTCCCTGCCTGGCGTCGTCGGCAGGAACACCGGTCCGGGCAGTGGGCCGCCGCTGATGTCCTGTCTGATGGTGACCCGGGGACGGGCGCAGCAGGCTCGCCTGGCGATCGATTGCTTCCTGGCCCAGACCTATGAAGCCCGGGAGTTGATCATCGTGGATGACGATCCGCATAGTCAGATCGCCGCTCAGCTTGATGAGATCGGCTCCTCCCGCATCCGCCATGTGCATCTGCCGGATCAGGGACAGTCGCTGGGAGCTCTGCGCAATATTGCCCTGGATCACGCTCTGGGGGATTACATCTGCCAGTGGGATGACGATGATCTTTACGATCCCGTGCGCCTCGAGGTGCAGTGGCAGTCCATGCAGGCCAGTGGCGCCCAGGCCTCGCTGCTGGCGCGCTGGCTGATCTGGTGGCCCCACCGGCGGCGGCTCGCCGTCTCCTGTTATCGAGACTGGGAAGGTTCCCTGCTCTGCGAACGCTCCCTGATGCCGCGCTACCCGGACTGGCGACGCGGCGAGGACAGCGATGTGGTGACGCGCCTGATGCAGAGCGTGCGGGTGGCCCGCATCGATATGCCACGGCTGTATGTCTATATCTGCCACGGTGCCAATACATTCGAGCCAGATCATCTCGACGCTCAATGGCAACAGGCCACGGCCAGCTGGCAACAGGCCGAGTGCGAGCGTCTTGAGCGGGAACTGGACCGACGGCTGCCTCTGCTGCGCTATCGCCAGGGCCTGCCTTCGCCAACGGCTTCGCCTGCGCCTGCAGCAGCGCCGCCCACCCCCTGCAGTGTCGCTTCAGCGGATCCCAGGGTGCTGATCCTGACGCCGGTTCGCGATGGCGAGCCGTTCCTCGATCGCTATGTGTCCCTGTTGGAGCGGTTGGACTTCGATGCTTCGAGGCTCTCGCTGGGGTTGCTGGAAGGCGACAGCGTCGATGGCAGCTTTGAGGCTCTGCAGCGGCTGCGGCCCAGGCTGGCCCGGCGCTGCGCCCGGGTTGGCCTGTATCGCCATCACCTCCATCCCCCCACGGTCAAGGGCGAACGCTGGCACCGGGCCCTGCAGCGGGATCGGCGTGAACGCCTGGCTCAGATTCGCAATCGCCTGCTGTTGGCCGCCCTGGAGGATGAGGACTGGGTGCTCTGGCTGGATGTGGACCTCAGTGATTACCCCGCTGATCTGTTGCGACAACTTCTGGCGGCAGGTCGCGACATCGTCACCGCCAATTGCCTGGGCCCCGGCGGTGAACCCTTCGATCTCAATGGCTTCCGTCTGCAGCGAGATGCCAGCGGCTGCGGCGATCATCCGTCTGATCCGCTCGGCGAACATCTCGTCGATGGCCTGCTGCAGCCGCCCCGTGGCCTCGGTCGCCTTTATATCGATCAGTTCCGTGAACAGCCCTTGCTGGAAGTGGATGCGGTGGGTGGCACGGCCCTGCTGGTGCGGGCCGATCTGCATCGCCATGGACTCAATTTCCCGGCCTATCCGTTTGAGAATCTGATCGAAACGGAAGCCTTTTCCCGCGTGGCCAGGGCCCAGGGTGTGCGCAGCTGGGCGCTGCCGCAGTTAGTGATCCGCCACCCCTGAGCGACGATGCGCCTGATTCTTGCCACCAAGGGGACGCTTGGCGATCATCTGCCCATGATGGGCCTTGGGCGCGCCCTGCAGCTTGAAGGTTTTGATGTGCGGCTTGCCTGTAATCCCGCCATGCATGAGCTGGCCAGTCGAGCCGCGCTCAACGTGATTCCCTTTGGGGAGACGGTGGGACCGCGGGAGGCCACTGACCGATCATCCCATTGGGATCATTGGCTGCAGCCGCCCGAACTGGTGGTCTGGAATGAGCACTATCGCCAGCGCATCACGGACCAGATCCTGTCTCTCGTAGCCATGCTCCGCCCGGAGGACGTGCTGATCGGGACCCGTAACTTGCCGCTCCTGGGTCTGGCCGCCCGGGTCAGCGGTTGCCGCTGGGTGGAGGTGGGGCTCAACAGCGGCTCCATGATTGATTACGAGTGTCTGAAGGCATCTCGCAGGGAGTCCCATCCCTGGGCGGCGGGGCTCGAGCAACTGGAGGCCGAGTTGCGGGAGCAGCTGCTGGGCAGTCGCGACGACCGCGACGATCCAGCGCCGCTGCTGCGCCTCCATGCCGTGCCTGAGACATTCGTCCCTGCCAATTACCCCCAGGTCCATTGCATCCGAACCGGCTTCTGGTGCTTTGAGGATCCCCTCTGGCAAGACTGGTCACCACCGGCAGCCCTTGAACAGGCCTTGGCGAGCAGTCCTGCGCCACTGGGTCTGGCATTCAGCAGTCAACCGCTGGTGGATCCAGGGTTGGTGCTGGAGAACCATCTGCGGGTGGCCGAATTGCTGGGCCAGCCTTTGATTCTGGTCAAGGGTTGGGCCTTCCGGTCGTTGGATTCCTCCAGTGCTGTGTTTCAGCATCCGGCTCTGGTGCCGGTGGAGGCCTTGCCGTTTCGCTGGTTGTTTCCCCGCCTGGGTGCGGCCTTTATCCATGGCGGCATGGGCACCTTGGCTGCCGCCATTGATGGGGGATGTCAGCTGGTGATCGAACCTTTCGGCAATGACCAGTTTCTCAATGCTCGGCTGGCGCTGGAACAGGGCCTGGGCTGGGCGGTCCATCCCCATCGATTCGATCCTGAGCAGGTTGCTGCCCTGCTTGCGCAGGCCAGAGCACCGCTTGGCAGGGCGGTGCGGTCAGCTGCTCCTGAGCCCGATGGTATTGCGCTGGCGGTCCAGCTCATGAAACGGAACTGTTGACAGCCATGAATCATTCGCTTAAATTCGAGATGCTCAATACTCTGTTGCAATGACGGTGGCCACTCTTTCTCCGCAAGTTGAACAGGATAAGGTTGTAAATTCTATTGTCTTTGCGCCTGTTCCTTGCCTTCTCAGTATTGAAGAGTTAAGCATTAAGGTTGACGAGCAGGTCAGCATCACTTGGAATGGTCCCAACCACGTTTGAGCTTCAGTTGTCCGGCCAGGATGCTCGGACATTGCTTTTCTCGGACATTTGATTTCAAAGCACATCGCGCCATTGCGATGTGCTTTTTATTTGAAGATTGCTTCTCTGGGGCCCGCGGTGGGAATGTGATCTCGCTTTATAGAGGTAGAGCAACGCACGATGTATTGGCTTGATCTTGATTGAAATGTCTCTGACTGTCTGACCGGATTGCAATGCCTGTCTATTCTTGGGCTTGTCGCCATGTGCGCGAGCTTCACGGGCCTTCATTCTCGGGGTTGGGTCCGGGCTGGCTGGTTGATCTGGTTGTGCAGGATTCGGCTGGACAACCCTTGCCTTTGTGGCTTTATTCGGATTTCATTGAGCGACTGAATCAGCTTTTTCCAGGGCTCGATCTCGAGCAGATTGATGTCGCTGGTTCAGGGCCTAAGGACGGTGACACGGTCAGCCTTTCGCTGTTGTCTGTGCTGATGGCCAGGCGATTGATGGCTCCAATCCAAGTGGAGTCTGTTGCTGTTGCTTCCACCTTTCGGCCTGACGTAGAAAGTCACCTGCTTCAAGGCCATCACCATGACCTGGTCGGAGCGTCGCTCAAGTTGGCGGTGCAGATGCTGGTTTTGTCATTGGATCATCGGGGTGATGACTCCGAGTTGATCAGGGTTCAATTGGTGGCCGATGTGGGCAAGATTGCTGCCATGGCCAACTATCTGAGCCGCCATGCTTTCACCAATGCTGTGGTCGCTCATGCCCATCAGCGAGGCTTGGCGTTGTGGCTGTTGGGTGTCGGGCGAGCTGAATGGCCGATTCTGCAGCTTGGCACCGGTAACTTTTCGCGTCTGGTGTGTTCAACTGCCTGTGATGCTGATTCGATGATTGCTGCCGGTATCTGTCGGCAGAAAGTCCAGACCAATCAGATTCTCTCCCGGCTGGGTTTTCCGGTTCCGCGTCAGTATCGGCTTTCATTATCGTCAGACCAGGCTAAACTTCAGTCCGCTGTAGACAGCGTTGGCTATCCGTGTGTCGTCAAGCCTTGTGATGCTGAACAGGGGCGGGGCGTCACGATCGGCATCACGAATCTGGAGGCACTCCAGCAGGCTTTGGAGCGGGCGCAGGAGCATACCCGCTCAGATCTGCTGGTGGAGCAGCATGTTGAAGGCCATTATCATCGGATGGTCGTGATTGCTAAGCAGCTGGTGAGGGTATTGCGGCTTGAGCCGCCCTACTTGATTGGTGATGGCCAGGGATCAGTGACTCAATTGTTGGATCAGGTTAGTCGCTCTCGCATGCAAGAGGGGGCTGAGGAATATGTCTCAACGCCTGTCAAATTAGATGATGCGGTGCTGGCGACTATCGCTGATCAGGGTTATGCCCCTGACGATATCTTGCCGGCTGGGGTGAGGGTGGTTCTGAGTGCAGACCTGGAGAATCGTTCCAATTGGATTTATGGTGAGTGGCTGGATCGTGTGCATCCCAGTTTGGCTCAAATGGCCGTAGCGATTGCCGAAAGTCTGGGGATCTCCAACCTCGGTGTGGACGTTATCAGCACCGACATCACCAGGCCTCTGCAGCTTGGATGCACCAAGTTGATCGAACTGAATGCGATCCAGACATTGAATCCTCGCTGGGCTCCAGTCTTCGTGGATCGCCTGTTGCCACCGGAGCGATCCTGCCACATTCCCTTGCATGTGGTGATCTGTGTTGATGAGGCTGATTGGCCTGACCGCTCCTGGATTGAACGCCAATTGCGGCTGCTCCCAGGCTGCTCCTTGGCCTTCCCTGCCCGGCTTGCCAGCCAAGTAGACGTGGAGAATCTGAGCAGCCAGTGGACCGTGGTCCCCTACAGCCACCCACGGGAACCACTGATGAACCGCAGTCTTGCCGGTCTGCTTTTTCTTCTGGATTGGCGCGAATTTCTGGCATCTGGCCTGCCGGCCGCTCAGGGGCTGGTGCATGTTGAGCTCCTGGGAAGCCTCCCAGCCCGGCAGGCCGCCCAGTGGCAGAGGTTTTGCAAAAGCCTTCCGATCACCAACACTCGCCAAGGACCTGAAGGCTTTGTTTGATCCGGATTCCGCTCAGCTGGCCGGGCTCGGCAGCTGCCGCTTCAGGGGTCTGCCGCCCTCCCGCAGCAGCTGCAGCAAGGGGCCGGCAAACGCCTGGGGTTCACCGCCCCGCGCTGAGGAGCCCTGACGGCAAGACCTGGCGCGGAGGGTGGCGTGGCCGTCACCGCAGCCCTGTCGGTCTCCAGCCAGAGTTCCGCGGTTGTCCGCTCCCCTGTCTCCTGTCATGTGCACCGACCTGATCAGTGCTGCCTTACTGGCAGCTGTCACCCCGTCTGCTGGTCTGAAGGCCGATCCGGTGCAGCTGGTCTCACTGCTGGGGGCCCTGCTGCAGCTGGCGGTCTACGCCCTGATGCAACTGGAGCGCCTCGCCAGCGCCAGCTATCCCTATCAGCTCGCCAATGTGATCGGCTCGCTGTTGATGACGATCGTGGCCACGATCAACCGGGAATATGGCTTCATCCTGTTGGAGGGGGTGTGGTTCCTCACCTCCACCTACGGCTTGATCCGCCTGATCCGCCGCCGCTTCCCGCGGGTGTCTGCCGGCTGATGGGTGGGGCAAAGGGGCCCGGCAGGAGTGGGCCTGCCGTGGGATGCGCTTCCTGGCTGTCAACGCTCCGGAAGCCTGCGCCATCCGCATGTTCGGGCCCTGCCGCTACCGCCTGAAGCCGATCAGGAGGCGGGTTGCGCGATGGTGCCGCTGGGAGTCAGCTTGTCGATCACCTGGGGCAGGGCCTGGGCGATGAAGCTGGAGGCCTGGCTGGGATCGACGCCCATCTTCTTGGCGAACTCCTGCACTTGGGCGCTGCCCAGCACCTGGTTGATCGTGTCGGCGGTGATCTGCTTGTTCTCGCCGCTGCTCACCCAGCTGGAGAAGACATCGGCGGCACCGCCTTTCTGGAACTTTTCGGACAGCCCGGAGACGCCACCATTGGCCTGCAGGAACTGGTTGAGGGCCGGGGCCTTGTCGCCGGCGACAGCGGAGACGACGCCGCCGATCAGATCATCGAGAAGGGCCATGAAACTGGGGTTGGAGACAGACTGGAATTAGAATGGCTTTGAATCAGGCCTGGTTGGTCGCCTGTGCTGATTAGCTTAATATTGAGGGGTGCCCCCCGGCATCGGTGCTTTGGAGTCCTGGACTCTTCTGGCTTGTCCCAGGTCGATCATCCTTCGGTCGGAGGATATCGGTCGAATGCTTGATCTGTCATCGGCGGCGTGATGGCTCCCTGTCTTGCCAGGCTGCGCGAATTCGCTGGCCGGCTTTCGGGTGGTTGGACATTTCCAGCTGCAGGCGGTCTGGATCGGGGTGCCGAGCTGATCAACGTTTTCAGTCAGGGTCGCCATTGTGGTAAACCATGCTGATTGTTATTTTTAATTCGCTCTGGGATGAGCCCCTGAACATTCCCGAGACTCTACCTCCGGGATGTTCACTCCTGGCTGATCCATCGATGGCCAGGCTCGCTGACGTGGTGGTGTTTCATCTGCCGTCGCTGCCCCTTGCCCTGTTTGAGGATGGCAGTCTGACCAAGTCTCCCGGGCAGCGATGGGTGGCATGGAGTATGGAATGTGAGCGCCATTATCCGCAGATGGTTGATCCGGTCTTTCTTTCGGTCTTTGATTTGCGGATGACTTATCGCCTCAACAGTGATGTGCCCGTCACGTACGTGCCTGCGGCGTTCGCTGAGGATGTGGCTTGTGCTCATGCTGGATGTCTGCCGTTTGGATGCCGCTCCGATGTGATCGCCAATGCTTTCATCTCCAGCTCCTATGACCGCAGTGGTCGCCAGCGGTTGCTGCGGGAGTTGATGGAGCAAATGCCGATCGATTCCTATGGGAGCCAGGCTCGCAATGTTTTCCCTGGGGCTAAAGATGACGGTATTGCCTTCAAGTTGGCCACGATCGCTCGCTATAAATTCACGCTGGCCTTTGAAAATGCCTGCGCTCCTGATTATGTCACTGAGAAGTTTTTCCAGCCGTTGATGGTTGGTTCGGTGCCGGTGGTGCTGGGTGCTCCGAATATCGAGGCCTTTGCTCCCGGTGATCACTGCTACATCGATGTCCGCGATTTCGACTCGGCTGAGTCGCTCGCCCGTTTCCTGCAGGAGCTGGCCGCCGATGAGGAGCGCTTTCAGCGCTTCCAGTCCTGGCGCAGCCAGCCCCTGCGCCCGGGTTTCCTGGCGCTTCAGGACCGGGAGCGTTGCCCGGCCTGGGTGCGTCTCTGTGCGGTGCTGTTGTCGCAGCTCCTCCGCTGAGGGGCCCTGACCGTTCAGCCCTTGCCGCGCGGCCCCCGATCTTCGACGCCGGCGTAGATGGCCTGGCTGCCCAGTTCGTCTTCGATGCGCAGCAGCTGGTTGTACTTGGCCACCCGATCGCTGCGGCTGAGGGAGCCGGTCTTGATCTGGCCGGCCCTGGTGGCCACGGCCAGG